>JAFSMW010000074.1 GCA_017447745.1 Thermoguttaceae bacterium | reverse complement strand
TGTTTCTCCTGTGTAAGGAACTGTATAATTGGGACTATTTTTATACGACAATATTGCGCTCGACGTTCTTGCTAAATCAAAAAAAGTGGAGATAAATCTCCACTTTTATTTAATGAATGTTTATTAGAAAATAGAAACTAGCTAGCCTAGGCTAGCTAAAATAAATCGAAATGAAAACAAAAGTTTTTTGTGTCAACTTTTTTTCAGGACGACACAAAAGATATTAGACAGCTCGCCTACGGTCTACTGTCTACTGCGTAATTACGTTCGCTTCGCTCACACCCACGGGTTTACACCCGTGGCTCGCCATTGTCTATTCTAATACATGCGCTTGCCCGTTCCGTCATGGGTAATCGTACACATTTCTACAATAGCCCATATCTGAAGCCCCAATCCTATTAAAGTAGGAATACTAAACAGGAAGCTTCCTTCTCCATCTGTAGCAAGAGAGACGAATAAGATTATAACAAGCCCTGCCAGATTCGTCAGGCCAATAAACAGCTGAACGATGGCAATATCCATCCTTTTGGCGTAAAAATTGTGAACTCCATACTGTCCCAAAAGCAGCGCCAATAGAATATAGTTGAGATGACTGACGCGTCCGACTTGAGAACTGTTTGACGCCCTGCTCTGACCTGAACCGTTGGCGCCAAAGTCCAGATCGCCCAACAGATCGAACATATTTGTATTGGAATTCGATCTGCTATCGTTTGAAACCGGACTGGTGGAAAACGCCCCGCCCTGAAACGGATTGCCAGACGGCGGCGAAAATGCCGGAGCAGAACCAAAATTCCCCCCTGCCCCGGCAAACGACGATTGAGTCTGACCGGCGCTGAACACCTCCGCAAGTTCAGGAACAGCCGACAACGGGCGAGAATTCTCTCCCTGTCGCCAAACGAGGGAATTGCTCTTGAGCATCCCGCATTGCTTCATTGTTTTCAAATCCGATTTTGTTACAGGACCAAATCCCTGTGAACCGTTGAAGCTGTAAAACCAGATAGGTGCGTTGGGATCAATATACTCCTGTGTTATTTCACTCGCAGTCGGCAAAGGATCGACGTCAGGCTCCGGATCAAAGGACGTCGGAATTGGCGGCGGAGAATTGGGATTCGATTGCGGCAAAATAATATCAATCAATTCCCAGGTCTTTTTATCTCGAGAGATTTCAACCGGATCTTTTAAGCGTCCCGCATGATACATGTCAATGATCTTGTCTTCTTCCAGAGGACCGAACGCTTTTCCGACCAGTTTTACAAAATATTTCATAACAGCAAAAACGACGTCAATTTCATTAAGGTTGAAGCGCTTTAACTACAAACACCGGAGTTCCCCGTTTTCCATCGAGAACGGATTTTATTTTCACAACTTTGTTTTTGACGCTTCCAACAGAAACCAGTCCCGTTTCGGAAACGACGTACAATTCCCCGACGACGTTTGACGAAACGCCTCTGACCGTCCATTGGGAGCCGCTTTTATCAAGCCATCCTGCCGGCTTGAGAACGTCAACCGGAAACGACATGGCAAGCTGTTCAGTTCTCGTTTGAGCCGCCTTAATCCGATTGTCAAAATCCTTTAACCGCTCCAGCATTCGTTCCGCGTCCTTTCTGTAGATAAAGGATTCTTCCGGAGCAAAAGGATTGCAGTTCCGCAGTTCAGAGTTTTCCAGCTTGGGAATTAGCGCTCCAAAACTTTCCTGAATAATCTTGTCTGACTTTGCAAAGCATTCCAGCGCCGTTATCATAAACTTATAGCGAATCACCGGATCCCGAAGCGTTCTGTCCTGATAAATCGCATCCAGGATCTGAACTCCGCATTCCGAGAACTTTGAATTGTCGTTTATCATGCCCAGCAGACGGCTGATTTTCTGGCTGAACATTCTGTTGTTGAGCGAAACAATCGAAGAGGACATTTCAATAACAACTCTGTTTTCAGAAACAACGGAAACAGAGTCCATATAATTGACGCGCTGTCTGCCTTTATCAACTTCCGGTTTTTGATTAAAATAATACCGCTTGCCCTCGGGATTTTCGTAATACCACATTTCCATTCTGGCATACACATAGCACAAATCTTTTAGCGGTTTCAACGATGTTGAAAGATTGCAATCTGCAATGCTTTGATAATACGGAAGACGACCGTCAATCTTCTTGACTGTTGACAATTCAGATGGCTTGAATGTCATGCCGTTCCATTGAGAAATAAAATCCCTTAACTGAATGGCGCTTCGATTGGTTCCTCTGAAAATGGAACTGTTTTGCGCCATAAACGTATTCCAGCTGTACGCTTTCCCCCAAACCGCTCGATCCTGTATCACCGACTGGAAATCCGGCGCGTAAGACGACGCAGAGTTCTTGTCGATAATTGATTGCAGAGCTTTAACGTAGTCCGATTCCGAATCCATTTGAAACGCCAATTTATCCAGATCGGCGCTGAGGGACGAATCGGAATTGGTTTTATCAATGGTCTTTTTAAGAGCTGCAAGTAAATCTGCGCACTTTAAATCAAAAGCTTTTGATTCTCCTTCCAGCGTCGGAATGCCAAAAGCGTAATCGGAAAAGTCTTTCTTGATTTGCATGACCTGCATTTCAATTTCACGCAATTTGACAACGCTCGCCGCCCCCCCGGACTTTATCAGTTCGTCCGCCGCTTTTTGAATCTCCTGAAATTTTTCATTTTGTTTTTTGACATACTCGTCGGCTCTTTCGTTGAGCAAAGAGGAATTGCTTTTTTCCAGCTCTGCATACGCAGCTTTCTCCTCTTTCAAAACCGACAACCTCTTCAATTCCCCGATATCTTCCAAACTGACGGGTTCCCCTTTTTTGATCTTCTGATCTACGTTGTCAAAAAGGAACTTCCATTCTTCGTGTCGTTCCTTGTCGTCCTCGTAAAGCTTCTTGATAAACGCCATATTTTTCTGAACTTCCGGATTGTCAGCCAGCTGATAGCCGGAGTTCTCCAGATTAAGCACAAACTGATACGCTTCAGAAAGAAGCTCCCGATCTCTCGAAACCGTCTGCTGATATTTTGCGAGGTTTTCCAGCAGCGAATTATAACGATACCACTGAATAAACTCATAAACGCCAAAACTGACGCCGCCAATAACCGCCAGCAGAATGACGACAAAAATACTCGTTGCAAACCGGCTTCGCTGTGACGCTTTTCGTTCTTCGTTGGCAATGAGTTTGTCCAGATGACGCTGAAACCGTTCCGGAACCGGCTGTCCGATCGCGTCTGCCGAACGGGATATATCCAAAATCAGACGCTGACATTTTTCAATGCTCATAGGACGCCTTAGTTCCCTGTCAGCCGCCGCCACTTTCGCGTTGAATTCCTGAAGAAGATTTCGCCCTTCCTGTTCGCTGTCGATCCAGCTCAGAACGTCGTCAACTGAATGAATCAAATCATACGGCGGAATAATTTGCGACGTCTGAAATTCATCGAGCGTCCTGAACCAGGAACTGCGAAACCGTTTGGCGCCTTCAAAGTCGTAGTTGTTATACGCCAGAACAAGATTGTCGGCAATCTCGGTCAGGTTTGCATTGAGCTGGTCGATCTGCTTCTGACGACTCTTCTTTTGATACTCCTGACGAATAGCCGCTATTCTTTTTTTGATTTTCAGCGGAATTTCTATTGACCATCGGGAACCTTCGACTTCCTTCAAAAGCCGCACGCAGTCGGCGTATGGCAACGTATGAGAAAGCTCTTCGTAGATTTCTTCCATTCGAGCCGTTTCGTACTCCTGCAGTTCCCGTTTCCACCCGGCATTGCGCGGATCAAGCTCGACCAGTTTTCTCAATATGGGAACGCGCAGCGACAACGGAGAATGTGACAACGCAAGAATTCGATGACTTTTGAGAACCTCTTCAATGGGTCCCATACAGACGTGCGCCGCGTCCAGCTCGTCGATCAACCGTCGATTAAAAGCGGGAATGGCGACGTCGCCAAACGTCAGCGCGGCAGAAATCCACGCGTCGTAATCGTCAAAAACCAGAGTTTTGTAATTCTCCAACAAATCCAGCTCGCGACTCAGACGCAGCGCTTCGGATGCGTTTCCCTGTCGAAGCGTGTCGACGCACAAGAGCGTCTTTTCATTAACCCATTCACACGCCTGACTGTACTCTGACGCCAGCTCGGCAATTCTCTCCATGGGAGCGGCGGTCGGGTCGTCCATCAGGCATTCGATTTGTTGTATAAGTCCCGTATATTTAAGCATTGTGTTAATCTCGATGAAGTTTAGAATGATTAAACTCGGTTACACTCCTTATCCGGTTACTTTTTGGATTCTTCTGGCGGAGAAAGATATATTCGCTTCCAGAGGAAAGACGCATGACCATTCAGTTTGCTTTCTTGAATTGATACGTCCATATAAAACAACTGTTCGCGAATCATACCGTTAACGATTTTCTTTATAAACGACGAAAACTCTTCATTTGTAAGACATCTGTTTGAATATGCGTCAGACAACGTCTCTCTTTCTTTCTTAAATCTGTATTTTACATAGATTTTATCCAATGCATGGGCTTTGTCAAAACAGATAGCAAAATCCTCAATTGGCGTTTCGTTACGTTCAGGAGTAACGCCGCCTTTTATTTCTTCTACTAATGTATGATTAATCCCAAACACAATGATTTTGAAACCGTCCTTGTCCATTACCGTTTTGATTTCATATTCTTTATTATCAACGATAAAACTTTCTTTGGAATTTTGAACAACTTTAATCTCTGAAATCAAACATGTTTTTTTATCTGGAATATCAGCTGGAACAGTAAGTTGAAATGGCTGTCTTTTGTCAAAGAGAGGACTCAGAACAGATTTGCTTAACAATTTTCCACCGTCAGCTTTATCTTCTTTAAAAAAGCTGATAACTCTTTGAGCGTTATCTGAAAACGTTGCCAACAAAACGTTTTGCTGTGCAAAATCACGAAATTCAAGAGAACCTCCCCCCATAATGAGGATATTTTCAGTTTCTTTCTCGAGTTCTGGAGTGTCAGATGAATTGTCCGCTGCTTTTTCATCGTTTATACCGTTTAATTGAATTACAATCTCAGTGGAATTATCGTTGTTATAAACGATATACTTTGATGAATCTGCGCTGTCCAGTTTTAATTCAAAACCCGGAAAACCTGAATCCTCTTTTAATAACTGCACAAGTTCCAGTTTAACAATTTGCAACTTTTGTTTTTGAAGCTGGAGGTTAAGTCGAGTGCAATCCGGGACGTCGTTGGAATCAACGTAAATGAAATACTGTTTTCTATCCGTTCCAATCCATCGAGGATCGTTGAATATTTTCTCTTCCGTCTCTTTTTTCGCCTTCGCCAGTTCTGCCAGACGAACTTTTTCCTCGGCTTCTTTTTTCTGACGCGCTTTCTCTGCTTCTTGTTGAGCTTTTTCTTTCTCTTCTTTCTGTTTGGCTTCCGCTTCCTTTTTCGCCTTTTCTGCAGCTTCCAAACGAGCCTTTTCTTCGGCTTCCTGTTTCGCCTTTGCCTCAGCTTCCAAACGAGCCTGCTCTTCCGCTTTCTGTTGTTGTTCGTCGCTGACGGCGGCATCTTCATCCGGATTGGGAGCGTCGATTGATTGCTCTAACAGGGAATCTGAACTCGAATCGTCGATACTGGCAACGGTCTTTTGTCCTGTTTTAGACGAATTATTTGACATAACGAAAACCGTCGCTACGATAACGCCCAGAAGAACAACACCCGCAATTATCGCGGTATACAAACCGTATCGAACCCCAGACGAGGGGCGAGTCTTTTTTCGAGGCGCCGACCACTCCAGCGAATCCATCTGGCTGAACATATCGTCTTCCGCGCTTTTCGCGCCTGCGGAATCTCTTGCTTGCAATTCCGCCTGAATGTCGGCTGTAACAGCAGCTTCCGCAGCAGATCGAGCAGTCTGAGCTGGACGTTGTCGAGTTGCAGTCGTTACAGTCGTTGCTCCAGCAGGAGCAGGAATCGTTCTTCCCGCTCTTGCCGCCGCAACGGCTGGAGAATCCGGAGCCGGAGCCAGCGTCCCATTCGACAGGTCAATCACCAGCCCAGACCCGACTTCCGCTATCGCCTGAGCTGCTTCCGGCGTTCCCGCTACAACGCAGCGCCACTGACAGTCAATCCCCGTCGGCAGTTTGGAATAGTACGTGGAGAACGTCGTCTTCCATCGTCGATCCGGCGGCAAAAGAGCCATCGCTTCCTTAATCAGAGCAAGGACGTTCATTCCCGGCTTGTAGACAATACAGGCGTATTTCCCAGTCCACGCGGTTTTAGCCAGTTCTCCCGCCCAGCCTGGGTCGCCAGCCGCCTGACCCCACGCCATACACGGACGCGCAGAAGCCAGCTGACGCGGAATCGGTCTGGTAAACGGACGCGTCCCGACCTGCTCGTCAAAAGCGAGGTCGATCAACCCGGGAGTCGTCAGCATAGCCGCCGGACCGCAGGGAACCAGCTCGCTTTTATCCAGAACGATAAAATGCGCCAGTTTGTTGCTTCGCCCCGTATAGTCCAAACCGGCGTCTGCAACGCGATAAACTACGTGCGATTCCGCATTCCCCACATTGATAACGACGTGCGACCAGTTCGCCGGGTTATAGTCCGCTTCCGGCGTTCCCGGCATGTACAGGTGCCGATACCCGCTCAATCCTTCCAAACGGGATATCATGTTCGGAGCCAGATCCGGGCTGGCAGCGACCGTACAAAAACCGCTCACTCCCGGCTTGACGCCTTTGGGAAACGACGTATAAATCAATTCTTGAGCCATTATTCAGATTTCCTCCGTAAAACCGAAGCTCTGTTACTCCAAAGTGGAAACCAGTTTTTTCAAATGCAAAAAGTATAATACGGGAACTTCAACCCAAACCGGGTTTAAGTTACCGGGACGAAAACCGAGCGCGCCGGTTTCCGGGTCTTTTTCCGGAGCGCAGCCTGTCGCGCTGACTGGAACGTACAAGACGTTGTCGGAAAAGCTCTCGATCATCGCCGGCGCCGCTGGGGTGAACGTCAGCAAGGCGCTGCGGACGTATTCTGAAACGTATTGAATCGTATCCATGTCCAGACGGCTTGTCGCTTCGCCTTCGACTCGTTTCCAGGGGCTGGGTAGCGGGTGCGGCGCGTCTTTGAGCAGTTCCTGCCAGATGTCGAATTTTGTTACAATGACAATTACCGGGACGTTGGTCTTTTCCGTGGACGACAAATGTCGCAAATACCGGAACCGCTGAGCCATCTCCAGGAAAATGGCGTCCTGACGCATGTTCGACCGGAGCTGAGACGAGTTGAGCTGCGGGTCTTCTGAATAGTTGTAACACGCGTTGCGGAAATTGTTGTCCTGCATCGGGTCAAAGAGGAAGAAAATCGCCTGACTTTTACCCAGATGGCGCGTAACAGGGCTGTCCGCTCTGTCGGACCCGGGAATATAGCTTTCCCCGGCGTTGTCGTACAAACACAGATTCCGAATTCCCCCGGACGGGTCCTGACTGTGAATTTTATTGAGCGTAAAAATAAACGGCTGCGGGAAAATCACCGGCTGACCGTCGAAATCGACGCTGTTGTACATGTCGCCTTCCGCTTCCGTTTTTTCCAGAGCGACAATGGCGTCAAGATTCTCGTTTTCAAACTGACGCGATTCGTAGTTCCGCAGACGCATGTTCATCAACGGGTCGGCGTCTACAAACGTAAACCCAAACTCGTTGGGTAAGAGCGTTCTGAGCCGATAGCTCATACTGGCGAGAAAATACGATTTCCCCGACGCCGGCGCGCCGACGATCGAAACGAAGCTGGACGTAGTCTGCATTATAATGTCGGGAATCCTCAAATGACAATGCGGACAGGCGAACTGCTGACAGACGTACCCGCGAGAATCCAGCGGCGCTCCCTGCACGTTAAAATGACTGGGCAGAAATCGCGTATGTTCAAACTTCCCAAGGTGGATGTCGCCCAATAAATCCGGACACGCGCTAATTGCCAGAATCTGATCCGGCGGGAATTCGTGCCAGCAATGCGGACACACAATCCGTTTACAAAGAAAAATCTGTTTCGATTCCATCGTATAAAAATGTTATGATTTGTTTCCCGTAATCAGCGATTGGAGACGCAGAAAAAACCAAAACTTTCAATTCTATTCGTCTATCGCTCCAACTTATACTGTATATTATACCATAGAATCGAAAAAAATACCAGACGGGGGGAAGAAAAAGAATGACGCCGGGGGAACGCTCCAATTGGAGGGCGCGAAAAAAGAAGAATGTACGGAGAGAATAATTCAGGCGAGCCACGGAAATAAACCCGTAGCTCGCCTATCACTTCGCGTAATTCAGAATTACGCATTCCGCATTAAATTAAATTATTCCCACTCGATCGTTGCGGAGGGCTTTTTGCTGATGTCGTAGACGACGCGGTTGACGCCGTCGACTTCCGCCATGATGCGGTCTGCCATCGCTTCCAGAACTTCGTACGGCAAGTGAGTCCAGGTTGCCGTCATGAAGTCAATCGTATTGACCGAACGAATGGCAATGGCGTTTTCGTACGTGCGTTCGCCGTCTTTGACGCCCACGGATTTGACGGGCAGAAGAACGGCAAACGTCTGTGACGTCTTTTCATCCCAGCCGGATTTTTTGAGCTCTTCTCGAACGATGGCGTCCGCTTCGCGAAGAATGTCGAGCTTCGCCTTGGTCAGTTCGCCCAGGCAGCGAACGCCCAAACCCGGTCCCGGGAACGGCTGACGCTTGACCATGACGTCTGAAAGACCGAGGACGGCGCCCAGCTGGCGAACTTCGTCTTTGAACAGGTCTTTGAGCGGTTCGACGAGTTCAAAATGGAGGTCGTCCGGCAGCCCGCCGACGTTGTGATGGTGTTTGATAATCTTCGCGTTGCAGCCCGGGATTCCGCTTTCGATAATGTCCGGATAAATTGTTCCCTGCGCCAAAAACTGGGCGTCGCCGAGCTTTTTCGCCTCTTCCGCGAAGCAGTCGATAAACGCCTTGCCGATAATCTTGCGCTTTTGCTGCGGTTCTTCAACGCCAGACAGGCGTTCAAGGAAATACGCTTCTCTGTCCAAGGCGTGCAAGTCCGTTTGGAACTGCCTGGAGAACGTTTCGATAACGCTTTCCGGCTCGCCTTTTCTCATCAAACCGGTGTCGACGAAAATGCAGGACAGCCGATCGCCAATCGCCTTGTAAATCAAAGCCGCGACAACGGAAGAATCGACGCCGCCGGACAGACCGCAGACAACGCGACCGTCGCCGACCTGCTGACGAATCTCTTCAACTGCGTTTTCCGCAAACTTTTCCATCGTCCAAGAACCGGAACAATGGCAGACGTCCTTGAGGAACGTTTCCAGCAGAGCGATTCCTTCGTCCGTCAGCTCGAAATCTTTGATTGTCGGCAATTCCAGAGCTTCGACTTCCGGGGAAATCTCGTTGCCCAGCGGGTTGTCTGTGTAGACCAATCCGACCGGATTCATCTGTTTAATTTGTTCTGCGGTTACTTCATGT
>JAFSMW010000073.1 GCA_017447745.1 Thermoguttaceae bacterium | reverse complement strand
TTGCAAAACGTTCTGAAATGGACCTGAGGAGGCTCGAACCCCTGACCTCAACATTGCGAACGTTGCGCTCTCCCAACTGAGCTACAGGCCCATTGCTTCGGCTTTTCAACCGATTTATGAAAAACATTCTACATTTTTTTCTCCGTCTGTCAAGTACCGCCTCCACAGGAATCTAATTTTTGGTATAATAAAAATAGATTGAATTACATTGATTGTATTTTTCCTGCGTGGAGCGCTTCCATCAATGACTATCGAAACAGAAAAATTAATACAGCAGATACAGGACGTCAAACGCCGCTGGGGTTCCCGGCTGACGATTTTGGCACATTATTATTGTCAGGACGACGTCGTTGCCCTGGCGGACTTCTCTGGCGACTCGTTAGGGCTGTCGCAGAAAGCCGCCGCATCAACGGAAACGGAAGCGATTCTGTTCTGCGGCGTCTATTTCATGGCGGAAACCGCCGACATCCTCGTCAACTATACTGAGGGTTCAGACCAGCGCAACGAGAAGGAAATCCCGGTTCTCATGCCGGATATCGGCGCGGGCTGCCCGATGGCGGACATGGCGTCGGAGGAAGACGCCAAAACCTGCAAAGAGCAGCTGTCGCAATACATTGATTTCAGCGACGTTACCCCGATTACGTATATCAATTCCTCAGCGGCAACCAAGGCGTTTGTCGCCAACAACAACGGGATTGTCTGCACGTCCGCCAACGCCGATAAAATCATGAATTGGGCGTTTGAACGAACGTCCAGAATCCTTTTCCTGCCGGACCAGCACCTCGGACGCAACACCGCTATCAAGCGCGGCGTCGACCAGAGCAAAATCGTCCTTTGGGATCCGTTGCAGCCAAGTCTGGGCGGCAATACGCCTGAGCAGATTCAAAATGCTCAGGTTATCCTCTGGAAAGGCTGCTGCCCAATTCATCAGCGTTTTTCCGTCGACATCGTCAAAAAAGTTCGGGAAGAACATCCCGATGCAATTATCTGGGTTCACCCGGAATGTCCGCAGGAGATTGTCAAGCTGTGTGATGGCGCCGGGTCAACGACAAAGCTCATTCAGGTTGTCAACGACGCCCCTGCCGGGTCAACGCTGGCAATCGGAACGGAATGGAAGCTGGTCGAACGGCTTCGCAAACAGAACCCGGACAAAACGTTTATCTGGCTGGGACAGTACCCCTCCGTCTGCTCCAACATGGCGAAAAGTACGCTGCCGAAAATCGTTCAGGTTTTGGAAAGCCTTGACGCCGGAAAGCCGACGAACCAGGTTCGCGTAGACGTCCAAACCGCCCTCGCCGCCCGCGCGGCGTTAAAACGCATGCTGGAAGTGTAGGCAGTAGGCAATAGGCAGTAGGCAGTAGGCAGTAGGCAGTAGGCAGTAGGCAATAGGCAATAGATAATAGGTAGCAATATGAAACAGACATTTTACTTGACCGTTCTCGGCGCCGCGTTCCTCACAGCGGCTCTGATTTCAGACGTTCCGGACTGCATCGGGGCGCCTCCCCCGCCGTCGGGAAATCGCTCACGTCAAAGCAGCGCGCCTTCACGTCCTGGAGGCTCTTCACGTCCAAATGGAACGTCATCGCGACCAGGGGGACATACAAACGTTCAGTCCAGACCGGGGGGACAGTCCAACGGCAATAACGGAGGGCGAGTTACTAGAAGAGTTACTACCAACACGCTTACCGGAAAAGTTATTAAAGACGAGCGATTCGGCAATCCGACGCCCATTCATCGGACAAATCCGCCAGATTCGTTTAATCGACCGGGTATGGGACCTGGTCCGGGACATATTCCCGGCGGTCATCCGGGACACAATCCTCCCCCGCCGCCACGTCCATATTATCCACCGCGACCGTATTACCCATACTATCCAAATACAATTTATCCTGCATTGCCGGCTTATCCACCGCCGCCTCCAGGATTCCCGCCTCCGCCGGAATTTTGGCCGGGATTTATTTATAACGGTTTGCCGATTATAATCAACGCAAACGTCAATGTCATTCCGAACTATCCTAATATTCAACAGTTGGGACTCTTTGGCGTCTACGACAGCTACGGAAATCGCAGCGGAAGCATACTGATTTACTATAATCCTCGGAACAATAAACTGGGCGGATACTTCAACCCGGCAGGGACAAAGTATACTCGTTCCATTCAGGGAATTGTCTCGGTTGTCAACGGCGTCCAAACAGCAATGTTTACCGTCAACGACCAATTCAAAACAGAATGCGCAGTTCCATTCAGCGGCTTGCTTGCTGGCGCAACAACGTCTGGAACGATGCTAATTCCCAGCCAAGCCCCAGGCGATACGCCAGATGCGTCAACCTTTACGCTTCAAAGATTGCAATAATCCGTCTTTACAAGCTCAATTCAAGTCGATATAATACGGGCATGAAAACGCCCGTATTTTTTTTATTGACGATACTCTCCGTTTCCCTTCTGTTTGCTCAGCAGGAACCGGATTATCAGGACGGACCAGAACTGGAATCCATCGACGAAGTTGAACAGACGTCTGCGCCGGAACCCGCGCCTGAAAACGATGCACAAAAGCCGATTCAGGAAGACGCTTTGCAGCAAGACGACGTTCAAAAAGATACGCAGAACGAGGCTGTTCTCAAGGACAACGAGGACGAGATTAAAGTCGTTGCCCCGCCATCGGCAGACAACCATCCAGACTTCATTCCGGAATCCGTCGTTCATGACGATCCTATACAGAGAAACGAAGCGCCCAGCTCGCAACTCGTAACTCGCAACTCTGTTGCGTCAGCAGATCCGCCCAACGTTATTTTGATTGTCGCAGACGAATTGGGGTTGGGAGACGTCGGCTGTTATTTTGGACCGCAAAACGCAACGCCGAGAATCTGTCAGCTGGCAAACGAAGGCTTGCGATTTACCGATTTCTCCGCGTCCGCGCCGGACAGTCTTTCGGCTCAACGGGCGATTGTAACAGGACGGAGATTCGGCAAAAACGTCGAATCGACCGGGTTAGGCGCGATCGCAAAAAAGCATCGTTATCGAACGGCGTTTTTTGGTCAATGGCTTTTGGGAACAGACAGCGCGGCTCTGCCAACCGACTGCGGTTTTGACGTCTTTTGGGGAACAACAGCGCCGGCGGACAAATGGCCCTTCCATCCAGTTGCGGGCGAACTCAACGCGCCGTTAAAGGTTTGGGACAACCGCGCTGTCGTCGGATACAACCTTAACCCGGAAACGTATAACAAACAGATTTCCACCCGGGCTGCGAAGTTCATCAAAAAAGCGCCCAACGATCCCTTTTTTGTCTGCATCTTTTTCCCGTCGTTCAGACCGCTGACAAGTCAGGAGCCGGACGCGTACAGTAACGCAGTAGCCAGGCTCGACAAAGCCGTTGGAGAAATCGTGGACGCTGTCGACGCTGCGAGTGTTACAAACAAAACGCTCGTCGTCTTCCTGTCCACCTGCGGACCGAACCGCGCCTGGAGAGCTCAAGCCGGGTCGACCGGACCGTACCGCGCCGACGTCGGTTTTGAAGGGACGATTCGCGTTCCCTGCATTGTCCGGTATTCGGAAAAAGTCAAACCCGGCGTTTACAATTGCTTCGCCAATCAGCTGGACGTTCTCCCCACTGTTGCCCAACTTTGGAATGTAACAGAAGAAGAACTCGGCAAACGCGAAGGGAAATCGCTTGTCAGCGTCCTCGACGGAAAGACGGATCCCGTCTATAAATCCTTCGCCTACTTTTCTCCGGACGGAACCGTCATCGCCGTTAGAGCGGATAAATGGAAGCTGTACTGTCCGCAGGAATACAAATCCGTATCCCAAACAGAAAACTCAACTCCGGGCGTTCCCGCTCCGTACGTTATAAAAACCATCGACTGGGAACTGTACGACCTGTCAGACGATCCCGGCGAAACAACGCTCATAAACGACGAGCGACCGGACATTGTAGAAACTATTAGAAAAGCAATCAATAGGTAATATTAGTTAGGAATTAGGAGTGAGGAGTTTTTTTCTCGCAACTCGCTACTCGCAACTAAAATGCATACCATCACCTGCGCTCAGGCGCGACAGTTCGATACGTTAGCCGTTGAAAAATACGGCGTCCCTTCAATCGTTTTAATGGAAAACGCCGGACGAGGTCTGACGGATTTGCTCTGTCGGCAAAATCCCAAACGAGTCGTTGTCTGCTGCGGAAAAGGCAACAACGGCGGCGACGGTTTTGTAATCGCTCGTCATTTGAATTTGCGTGACATTCCCGTCGACGTCTTTGCTGTCGGCTCGGCTCAACAGTACAAAGGCGACGCGTTAATCAATCTCAATATTCTTCTCAAACTGGGAATTAACGTTCAATTCATTGAAGAAACCGAGCCGAATCTGGATAATCTCGCCTCGGCGCTGGAAAAAGCGGACTGGATTGTCGACGCGCTGCTGGGAACAGGCGCGAAAGGACAGCCTCGCGCCCCGTTCGATGCTGTAATTAATTTAATCAATAAAACAAATAAAAAAGTTTTAGCTGTCGATCTCCCCAGCGGACTCAACGGCGACGACGGTTCTCATACAACATCTTGTATAAGAGCAATCCTCACCGGCAGTATGGGAGCAATTAAAACTGGTTTAATCCAAGCCGATTTTTCCATCGTCGGAACCGTTTCCGTAATCGATATTGGAGTATATCCAAAAGAGTTGCTATAACCCTATAAATTTGTTGCTATTAGAATTTTAACAGTTTAATTGTTCGTCGTTTTATAAACAGGTTATCCACAATTTGAATCAGCCAATTTGAGCGCATCAAGAAAGATTTTTGAACAAGTTTGAAAGAGAGGATTGCTTTATTTTTTCGGTATTTCCATCAAACTTTCAAACGAATTTCAAAAAATTTTTAAGAAATCCTGTAGCGCCCATTTGACACAAAAACGATTTGCGGTTACAATGCTTTTTATCAAAGTTGAAGACGACAGCGGATAAACGAATTAGCCGTGTTTTTAAGGATGAAAGCGTCTTTTTAGTAGAATGGATTCTATGGGTAAAATAGATAAAATTTGAAACGGAAGCAGTGTAAATTTGCACCCTTATCAGAGAGTTTCCTCATGCAAAGTGCAAATGAAAACTGTTAGATATATTTTCGAGGCAGGACGTGCATAATCACGATACGGATATCGACTCTTTGTTCGTAAGGAGCAATCGTTCCAATATTCCTTTAGAACAAAACAGTTCGGATTCACCCGCAGACGGCTCAACGACTTTAGCAACGCCGTTTGACAAGCTCAACGCAGCAGCGGCTCGACTGGCGCAAACGTTTGATTCTTTACCGTCAAACGCAGACGCGCGACGAAGCGCCAAAAGCGCAGCTGGAGCGGCAAAAGCGCCAGCGGCGACTGAACAGCCCAAGCCGGTTCGCGTTGGCAGATTTGCGACTCTGGAAGATTTCGTCGCGGGGAAGAAGAACGTTGTCAGTCTCAACGTCGCCTATAGCATTCTCGACATGCCGGGTCAGTACAGTCCGCTGCTTTTCTACGGCGCTTCCGGACTGGGAAAAACGCATTTGCTTCAAGGTATTTATACAGAATGCGTTCGCCGAAAAATTCGTGCAATGTACTGCACAGCCGAGCAGTTTATTACAGAGTACATGGACGCGCTGCGGAACAACACGTGTTCTTCCAACAGAGCGAAATTTCAAAAGCTCCGTTTCCTCATGCTCGACAATCTCGATTTCCTTCAGGGAAAAGTCAGTACTCAGCGCGAGCTTCATACAATTGTTTCTGACCTGTTAGCTAACGGCGCTCAGGTGGTTTTCGCGTCGACGGAACATCCCCGCAATTTAACGGGTTTGGAAAAGTCTCTGCAAAGCCTCTTTGACGGCGGGCTGATTTCTCCTTTACAACAATCGGAATTCGAAACGCGTCTGGAAATCGTTCGCCGGATGATTGCTTCAAGAGGGATAAATCTGCCGCCGGAATCGATTCGTCAAATTGCTTCTCAATGCTCCGGCAACGTTCGCGAGATTATCGGCGTACTCAACCGTTTGGAAATCAGTCTTATTGCAGACCCAACCGTCAACGCGCAATCCCTTACGGCAATTAAAGTTCAAGAGATTCTCGACGAATGGGTTCGCGACACCAACTTTATGGTTTCGTTAGCCAAGATTGAAAAGACGGTTTGCCAGGCGTTTGATCTCCACGATACAGACCTCAAGTCCAACAACAGAACTCGTCAGTATTCGTACCCGCGGATGCTTGCAATGTGGCTTGCCAGAAAGTACACTCGCAAGGCGTTAAGCGAAATTGGAGACTACTTCGGGAACCGTTCGCACTCGACGGTTATTTCCGCCCAGAAGAAAGTTGACGAATGGATTACTCATCGATTTGTAATCGACATGAACAACAAGTCGCTGGAAATTTCCGCCGCAATTCAGAGCCTGGAAGACCGTCTTCGCCGGTGTCTGTAAAAAGTCAAGCGGGACGATTTGACTGTTGTCGTCGAAAAACTTTTCAATATTTTTTTCTTACCGCAAAAAGCAAAAAAATTTCGAGAAAATAATAAAAAAATTTTTTTAGAAGTTCCTTTATTTTTCCTTGTCGAGGGGGTTGACGGAAACTAAATTATTGATAGGATAGAAGCATAATCAATAACGATTCAAGAGTAAATACAACGTTTATTAAACTGCTCAGTAAGCAATTCAGATATTCAAAAAATAATACTTAAAAATCATTGGTCGTTGGTTCGCTTGATTAAGAACGGAAGCATAGAAATCAATAAAAACCAGACCGATGTTTAGCGCGACGCCGGAACGGAAGACGGCGTCGCGTTTTTGTTTTTAAGATGTAACAAAAACCTTCTCAGTAAAAATACCCCCGCAGCAATCCAGAGTATAGGATCTATCATTGACGTAAAATAATTATCGTAGATTCCCAATACGTACAGAACGTATCCAGCAAATATTGTAACAGCTCCGACCGCGTCTGAAAGAATAATTCCAACGACCGCAAACGCCAGCGCGTACAGCGGCAGGTATCCGTACTGAAACAGGTCAAAGGGAATCGCGCCGATCTCTCCGCCGTAGAGAAAAACGCCTGTTACAAACGCGGCGGCTGCGATTCGTTTGCGTCGATTGGGGGTTTTGAACTGAAACAGACAGCACGTCAAAATCGTCAGCGTCGTAACTGACAGCAAACCAGTCAGAGCGTAGACGACCATCGCCAGGCTGGGGCGCGTGTCGAACGGCAGCGGAATCGTCGACGCCAATGTAACAACCGCTGCAATTGTCAATCGCGCTTTAACGGACGCGTTTCGAAACAGCGAGCCGACAAGAGCGCCGATCGCGAAAGCCGTCGTCAGCAAACCGAACCAGTCGGAAACGTTCATGTTCATTCTTATTTTCCTCCTGATTGCGCTGCGCCTTTAATCTGCTGTGCGTTCCATAACTCCGGCGAGAGAACGCGATGGCAGATGGACTTTCGTTTCCACGTATAAATCAGATGAACGCGCCCGGCGGAATCCTTCATCAGCGTCGGATACGAGAACTCGCATCCCGACTCGTTTTCCAGCGTCGCGCACAGCGTCCAGTTCTGCAAATCGTCCATACGGGATTTCCAAAGGTTGAGCGTCCCGCGCCCTTCTTTCGGATTCCCTGCCAGCAGCAACGTCCCGTCGTCTGTTTTCAGCAGAGCCAGACAGGAGTCCGGGTTCTCGATTGGCAGGTCGGGAATGAGCGTCCAGGTTTGCCCCATGTCGGACGTAACAGCCATTTTAACCGCCCCGCCGTTTTTGTGACCGTTTCTAAACGCGACCACGGCTTCTGTTGGACTGATTACCGCGCTGCACGGCTGAAGGGTTCGCAGATCATAATGACCTTTTGTCTTTTGGAAGATGCGGCCTTGGGAGTCCATAACGACGAACTCCCCGTACTTGCAGATGAACTCATGATAAATCGGCAGCCCGATGCAGTCGTTTGTCATGGGAACCGGCGGACAGCGAACCAGCGCACTGATATTAAACAGCGGCGACAGCTGTAGTCGCTTAAAAGACGACCACGTTTCGCCCCGGTCGTCCGAACAGGCGTAGTTTATCGAACTGCCAGACCAGCCGCCAACGCTGACGCTGACGACGAAAAAATGCAGCCGTCCGTTCTGCCAGTACAGCAGAGGATTTCCCAGCTTGCGAATATATCGCCCCGTCTGACGTTGCAGAGTTTTTCTGTCGAGCAAAACTTTGGGCTGAGAGAGATTCCCGTTCCAATCCATTTCGCAGGAATAGATATTCACGTCCAGCGCGCCCTCTTTCGACCCGCCGAACCACGCCAGCATAAACCGCCCGTCGGGAAGCTCGGTAATGGTCGACGCATGGACGCTTGGCGTCGGGACGTCGACAAAACCGGGGGCGTACGACGTCTCGTCCGGCTCAGTCGTCTGAGCGACTTTTTCTTCGATATAAAATTTCGGCGGCGCGTACTGCGGCTGCAGGTATCCCAGAACAACCGCTATAACGATACACCCGCTTTTTATCACGATGGATTTCATGCTGAAAGAGTATCATTTTCAGACGAGATTGTCAATAGTTATCTTCCCATACTAAAGTTTTTTGGAAAGGGGAGTTTGAGGGGAAGAACCTTTTTTTCAAAAAAGG
>JAFSMW010000072.1 GCA_017447745.1 Thermoguttaceae bacterium | reverse complement strand
TGACAATAAACTTTAAGAAAAAAACTTTCTTGTAGTTCTTTGTCGCGTAAATCATACCGATTTGGTTGTGGTTATTTGTAAATTCCGTATCGCAAAGATAACATTTAGGCATTATTGTTACTCATCAAACACTGTTTCAGTTTGTCAACGTACCTCTCGCCGGATTCGATTG
Organism: Thermoguttaceae bacterium; assembly: GCA_017447745.1. Taxonomy (GTDB): domain Bacteria; phylum Planctomycetota; class Planctomycetia; order Pirellulales; family Thermoguttaceae; genus RUG11551. The sequence goes on along the minus strand of JAFSMW010000072.1, from coordinate 7,356 downwards.
ATTCTCTAATTTCCTTCGACCAGCTTTTCACTTCTGATTCGTGCATAGGTCTGTTTTCCATTGCTCCCGCCAGGTGTTTTGCCCTGTCGATGTTATTGTAAATCAGAGTGAACAATACTTTGATCTGCTCTTTGTCCTCAATGGTTAAATTCATTTCTCGTCCAGCACGTTGCCAATAACAAAAATCTTAACCTTACCCTCTCTGTAAAGTCCGAGCAGACCCCGGATAGAGCAGACAAAACCGCAGTCTTTATTCCATTCGCAACCGTCGTGGAGAACTTCTGACTTCTCCATAAACCTGTCGCCTTTTACGTCCCTGACTTCGATAATGTCGTGTTCGTAAATCAGCGCACCGTTGGAGTCCCGTAGTCCTGTACTAAGGCAAATTGTTTCCGGGTCAATTTTTGCCATTGTCATGTGTACGTTCCCGTCAGCCCATAACATTCCAAAGGTCTGTAAATGGTCAGAGTACATTTCAGCAGTCAGCCATTTTCCGTTCCAGAGTTTTGCCTTGAATCCGAGTCGGTCAAACTTGTTCATCGAACTTTGAACCCTCCTGTTCTTCTTCTGTTTCCTCTTTCCATTCCCCTTCGAGCGCGGCGGTAACTTTCTTCTAGCGATCAATCGCCAGTTCAATAGTCCGGCTTGAAGGTATTTCAAGACCGCACGTCAAACATTGAACGTTGTTGGTTGTCTGGTAAAAGTTCAATGATAAATTCTCCGGCGTGTGGCAGCGCGGACAGGTCAATTCCTGTTTGATTCCGTCGTAAAGTTGAGTGATCTCTTTAGCGTTCGTTTCGTTCTGCCCTCTAAGGTCGCGGATTCTGTCAATTCTGTCTTGCATTGTTTCTATTTGGGGTGCGTCGGCGGTTTTCTCGCTTTCTTCCTGCTCAATCAACGTCAGGTACGTTTGGAGTTCTTCAACGCTCCGTATGACGCTGCCGTTGATTGCGTAAATCTTCTTTAGCAGTTCCGTAGGATTCCCGGTCATATAGTCGTGTATCCGGTTCTTGTTCTCGTCCAGCTTACGGAAGATTCCAGCGACAATTTCCTTCATCTTATCTGCGTGTTCATTCGTCATTGCTATTCCGTTTCGTTTCGTCTTGCGGTTCTTTCTGCGGATCGTCAATTCCTATAAATGTTGCCAACATGGTTTCAATGTGTTCTAAACTGTCAGCGATTCGTTCAAGCGGCGATTTGGTATAGTTCACGTCCGTTGCGAGTTGGGCTTCTTTTGCAAGGCGTTTCTCTTGCGCTAGTCTGATTTCATTGGCGTTTGTCTGACACCACTGTTCAAACTCTCTCAATTCGTACCTGTTGCAAGTACAGTAACCAGTACACTTCCAGTGTTTTTGAATACCTTTCAATTTTTGAAACAGGTATTGCATTTGGTTGACAGTGATACACAACCTTGCAGCGCACTCTGCCTTTGTCAAGTAAATAGTTTTCATTTATTCTCCGGTCGAACCGAACCCGCCGCGAGACGGATCGGGTAAATTGTCAACGATTTCAAAGTCCAAGTCGGGTGGATTTCTAAAAATAATGAACTGCGCTATTCTGGTTCCAGCAGGGATTATTTCCGGGTATCCTTTGTAGGAGTTCGGACGGTAACAAATCAGTCCGAGTTGGTCTTTGTTCCCGCGATAACCGCCGTCCCATAATCCGAGTTGGTTTCCCAAACATAAGCCCCACTTCTGCCAAGTTGACGAGCGCATTAAAATAAAGGCGCTATATCCTTCCGGTAACGCCGCTGCAAACCCAAGCGGGATTTTGACGGTTTGTCCGGCTTCAATGTGGACGTCAGCAGGGAGAAACAGATCCCATGCCGCGCCGTTGCGTTCCGGCAGCCGGACGTTCTCGTCGATTTTGCGAAAGTAAACTTTCAAAGTATCAGCCATCTGTTTTTCCTTTTTCTGCCTTGCCAGAATCGCGTTGACGTTCTCAATTATCATGTCGATCAGCGCGCCATATCTCTCCGCGTCGTCATCGTTCTTCTCTTGCAAATTTCTGTAGACTGCAATAAGGCGAAGAAAATTCTTCATATCCTCATTTTCAATCAGTCCTTTTGTTTCAATGTTACAGTTCAATTTACCCTCCCGGATTATCAGCGTTTCCATCATTTGATTTGTTCCATTCCGTTCTGCTCAATCGCCTCTTTCAGCGTTGCCATTTCCTTTTCACTAAGCATATCAAGCGTTAGTACGGTTATTATCTGTTTGCGCTTTTTGTCGTAAATTACTGGAATGTACTCGCCGTCGTACATAATAACCGCCTTGCTTTTCGTACAACTCTGTCGCTCCAAAAAGCAAACGTAATTACCGCTTGAACAGATCGCGTTCATTTCAGCGTACCGCTTTTTGCCGACAGTTAGCCCGAACCTTTCACTTGAACGGCGTCTTGCGTGAAGTTCAATACTTTTAGCTTTTCTCACTTCCGCCCTCCGTAAATTCCGCGTCAACGTATTCCGCTTTTTGGCGCAAGCGTTCTTTCATGTCGTCCTGGTAATTGCTCTGCGGTTTATTGTTGCGTTCGACGTCCTCAACTTCCTCCCGCGTCTGAATACCCATAGCGACTTCAGGCGCATACTGACGGATAAAGAACGCTGCGGCGCGATACCTCAACATCAATTCAGGGATTGTCTGCCATTTACTTCCCTTGCGATCATACCAGCCGTCCCGTTTGGCGTTTTCCATTGTTATTGTCGCTCCGCGCAACTCTTTCCCTGTCGCCAGTTCGGTAGTGGTACAGTAGTATCCCCAATCGGGTTTACCGCGTTCGCCAACTTCGTTGTAAATGAGCGTCGAAAATTTCTTTGTTGAATTGAACGCTGCAATAAGGAACTGCGTGTACCAAGCGGGGGTATTGTTGGGGCTTATCCAAAGTCCAGCCATTACCGCCATTGGAGAGAGCTTCATTCTTTGCGCAAGTTCCAGCGCGATAAAGCAGTTTGAGGGATTCTTGCGAAATACCATTGGAATAACGGTACTGTCCGACAACATTTTCGCTTGCTCCATCGCAAACTGAAAACCTTCGTTGTCCGCCTCCGTTGTGAGTTCGGTCTTCTGAACCGTCTGTAATTCGTTAGCCATTGATCTTCTCCTTGATAATAAATGTTCTGCTTGTGCTGCCTTGTTTCAGATAATTGTCGTAAAGTCCGTCCTCTTTCAGTCGGGCAGTGTCAACCATCATACGCGGTTTAGAAGTTTTCCATGTAACGGCGATTCCTCCCGTTGCGTTCAGCCCGATTTGATTCTCTCCCATCTCTTTCTTTACAAACAGTTCGTCAGCGGCTATCGCGGCTTCCAGCGTTGCGATTTTGCTTTTGAGGGACAGGATTTCTTTGAGCTTGTCTTGCGCTTCCGTTGACAGTTCAACGGTATCCCCATTGTCAAAGGGGTATTTCTTTGCGACGTCGGCAAGCGTGATACAGTCGGGCGGCGTCCGTGTTTCAACTCCATGCCAGAACTTGACGTAAATCTTTAACATGATTTCCTGGAGTTCCGGGTCTGCTTCAATGGTTGTAATGCAGAGCTTGTGGTATGGATTGAGCCAAACAATATCGGCAAGGAAACGGTTATGTAACATCATATAGTGTTGACATTGCAAAATATATTCCTTCGGCGGTTCTTCGTAAAATCTGATCGGGGCTTTCGCTTCGACAACGCGGTCGTCGGTCAGTCCGTCAACGTTGCCGCAGACAAACGGGTATTTCTCCATGCAAGCCCAGCCTGGGTTATAGACTTTGCGTCCAGTCGTGGCGCTGTACTGGTTGATGATAAGCGGCTCCATCAGACGCCCCCATAACATCACTTCATTTTCTTCGTCTGTCTTTATCGCGTCGGACGTCTTATCCAGCCAGACTTCGTAGGGCGTTCGTTCAGAGTTTTCGCCAAGTACGGCAGCGGATTCTGAACCGCCTATACCCTTCTTCCGCTGTTCGTGCCATTCTTTAGTATGAGCTTCGATCATTGGTTGATTCTCCTTCCGGTTTATAAACCAGGTCTAAAAAGTGTTTAATGTTTTCCAAACAAACGTACAAATTTTCATATTGCGCCTGTTTACCCCACTTGTTTTTCACGACTGTGAAAATATCGTGCGAGAGTTCATTTGCATAGCAAAATGCAAAAGAAAGATTCACAATATCCTCATCTGTTAAATTGCCATTGTCAGGATTCATCGGCGGCGCTCTCCTTTTCTTTTCGCTTCACAACTCCGCTGTCGAGCAGTTTCTTTACCGCTTCTCTAACTTCGTCAATCGTGCTTTCGGTCGTAAACATCATGTGAATATCGTCGTGATTCGTGGTACAAACCCGGCGCAGTTCAAAGACGTTTCGATCAGAATAAACCTTTTCGACTTCGTAAAACACTTTTGGTAGGATTTCAATTTGGCGCGAAAATTCGTAGTGTTTGAAACATTCGATTTCGTCGTCGTACTGAACCTTGTTGAGAATGATTCCGTCAGACGCGACGTCAATATTCCCGTCCAGTTCTCCCTTTGCGCGCAGTTCTTCCAGTTTTTCAAATGTCCACGTCGGAGGAACGCCGTCGAAGTACATTGTTGACTGGTCGATCTCGTCGTATTCAGTTCCAACGTTGCCGTCGATAACATCATCAGTATCACTCATTCGTGTTCTCCTGTAAAAAATAAACGTGTATGTTTACGCCCGGCTGCCCGAAAAATTTTCCAGCGTGTTCAAGGTTTGCCTGTCCGTCGTCCGCGTACATTGTTCCTGACAGGGCGTCAAATACGCTTCTGACGAGCTTGTCGGTGTCGGGCGGTTTGTTGTCAATATCTGTGTAACGCTTTGACTTCTTCCCTGATGGCGTGAAGTGGTATCCTGGGTGCTTCCGGTAGAAGTCAATTCCCAAATAGACCACGCTGTTCTGCCAGTCATAGTTTGGGAATTTACTGACAATCTTTTGCGCTTGTACTCTTATCGCGTCTTGCCATTCTGCGAGAGAACTTCCCGCTGAATCTGTAACGATGATTTTGTTACCGCGCTTGAACCCCCGGTGGTTACCCTTCTGGATCGGCTTGCCATTGACGAAAAACGAACAAACGTGTTTTATCCTGAAAAATTTATGGAGTACGTTGTTGTATATCAGTTTGTCGTTGTTTGGGAATATAAAATCCGTCAGGTTACAGATGGCGTTCATTGATTATAAAATCTTCAATGTTTTGGGCTAAGTCGCGGAGCAGTTCACACAAACATTCAGGACAAAAATCTCCTTCGTAAAAAATGTTTCTTTGCGCGCCGCCAGCCTTGATACAAATTCTGTTGTAACGTTTCAAAATCGGCTCTGCAAATTTGCAAATCAAATACTTCTGTTTTTCCGGGTCGATTTCTTTTCCGCAACAGTCGCAAATATAAGTTTCTTTCTTCATTGGGATTCCTTTCGTTTATCCAATTCTGTCATAAACCTGTTGTAAATCAGTTTTTTGTTTTTCGCTGCCGTATACCGCTTATGCCAGTTCCGGCAGAATCGGCTGCAAAACTCCGCGCCTGTATGCGTTTCAAAACTCTTTCCGCACATCACGCAAAATTTCTTTTCTGTCGCGCCGTAGTTTTTCTTTTGCTGATAGGTCAATCTGTTGTGTTCAAGCTGACAGGTCTTGCAACAGTATTTGTACCTCTTGTCGCCGTAGGGAGGAGTGAACTCTTTACCACAATGTTTGCAAGCTATTGGTACAATTCCGCGCTGCCCTCTATGTCTTTTGTAGTACTCGCGCTGTTGATGGCGGTTCTGACATCTCGCAGAGCAGAATTTTCTGATTCGCTCTCCAAGTTTGAGAGTAACGACTTTGCCACATTCCTTGCAGGTAAACTGTTTCATTTCTTCCTTGCGATTGATTGACTGGCGGAGGCAAGACTCGAACTTACGACCTTTGGGGCATGAACCCAACGAGCTACCGCTGCTCTACTCCGCTATGCGACAGGACGTTGGAGGATTCTAACCTCCGTTGTTCGCTTACAAGGCGAATGCACTAAACGCTATGCTAAACGTCCTATTGTAACACAAAGGCGCCTGTTACAGCGAGACAGGAAGAAGCAGGGATTGCACCCGCGAGCGATATTAACGCAGCCGGGATTTCAGATCCCGCGCCATTACTTCTCAGCCATTCTTCCTTGGCGATGGCTGTCTACTCTCACTCTCCAGCGCTGGATCGTGATTTCACTAACCCCTGCCATCTTTTGGGGGATTGTCGCTTATTTACCGCCGGAACGTCTCCTTTGGCTTTAGGCTCTACCGGACAACCGCCGGTTTGCGCGCGCTGCATTCCAATCTGTAAACAGACAGGATTGGCGGAGGAAGGATTCGAACCTTCGACCTTCAGGGTATGAGCCTGACGAGCTACCGCTGCTCCACTCCGCTAGTTAAATTTCCCGCCTGGCGTTCGGGCGGCAACAAACCACCCTCGCGCCTCCGACCTTGACGGGGAAGGTCTTTGAGCTTGTGTGGGCTGGACTACTTCATAGCGGCTGTACACACGGCACTTTTCGTCCACTCCCGCCCACAAGGAGTTCGCGCGCTATCCCCAGTTAGGGGACAGTAAGAAGATGAATCGAACATCTATCTACCGTTTTGGAGACGGTTGTTCTGCCGTTGAACTATCCTACTGTAACGCCCGGCTTTCCCCCCGGGCTGGGGTCAGCTACGGTTACCCGTTTTCTGTGCAACGGAAGCGGCAGGATTCGAACCTGCGGAACGTTGTGAGCGTTCGCCCGCTTTCAGGGCGGGTGCCATAAACCACTAGGCGACACTTCCGTAACGCGGGACTTGCCCCTCCCGCTGGGGTGGGAAAATATCAGACGCGAAACGTCTGTTCATCTGTCATTGACAAGTCAGGGAATCGAACCCCGTGCGCCCTATCGGACAACAGGTTTACAGCCTGCCTGAAATCCATTTTCATACTTGCCACCTTCCATTTGGAGTTTCAATCCACGCGCCTGTGACAGCGCGACAACGGAGAAGGCAAACATCAGCCGCGTCCGGTGGTTGTTGTTGAATACTTGCGCTCGTGGGAACCACAAGGACGTCTGATTTGCTTTCATCAACCGCTTCCACTTTTACCCGCGACAATGACACGGTTTCCCGTTACTTGCGCGACTCTTTGGTCTTTCGAGAAAACTCGAAAGGAGGTTTATTGCCATGCGTACATGGTTATCTGATTCTATCTTTCAGAGCTTTCTTTACTGCGTCGTTCTGCCGTTCAATGTTGCTTTTCGATGGAGTTGACGTCGTAAACACGCTGCCGAAAAATAAACGTCTTATAACCTTGCCGTTAGGAGCTTTAATTTCAATGTAATGTTTTTTTGCAATGAACCCGCGCCGGAGCCAATTTCTGATTGTTTG
>JAFSMW010000071.1 GCA_017447745.1 Thermoguttaceae bacterium | reverse complement strand
GTGCGACGCCTTGGCGTCGCACTCCAAAACTAAGGGCAATTTTCAATCAGGCATACTCAAATGAAAAAACAATTTAGACAGATTCTGGTATTGTCTGAAACCTCGCGCGCCTTTGGCTGCGACGTATTACGGGGTATTCAGCAATTTGTACAAAAACAGGCGCAAACGGACGGCGCTGTTCCATGGCGGATCACTTTTGAAGATCGCGGTTTGACGGATGAACTGCCTGTGGACTTTGACTCTTGGAAGGGTGATGGGATTCTTTCTCGCACCGTTTCGCAGGAAATGTATAAAAAGCTGCTCAAAAAGAAAAAGCCCATTGTCGAGCTGCTGGGCGACCAGATTTCTCTTTTCCCGGAGGTTTGCACAGACGAAGAAATCTCAGCCAGTTTGGCGGCAGATCATTTTCGCAGTCGCGGATTGAAGTATTTGGGGTTCTACGCGTACGGAACGCCGTGGTGGGTTACGATTCGTCGCGATTTGTTTGTTCAGCAGGCGCAAAAGATGAACATGTTTTGCAGCGTCAGCCCGGACTGCTTTGGACAAACGCAGGCGGAAGCTCCGTATCCGCGTTGGAAGGAGGGGTATCGCAAGTCGATGTTTGATTGGCTGCGGTCGCTGCCAAAGCCGATTGGAATCTGGTGTCCGGCTGACATCCAGGCGCTCAAGCTGGCGCAGGCGTGTCAAGAGCTGGACATTTCCGTTCCGGATCAGGTTGCAATTTTGGGGACGGGGAACGATTCGTTATTGTGTAACATGACAACGCCGAACCTGTCCAGTCTGGATATTAATGGTGAGGAAGTCGGATTTGAAGCCGCCCGACTTCTGGAACAGAGAATTCAGGAATTTGAAAAGACGGGAAAACGCTCGTCGTCGGTTGCCAGCAACCGGCTCTTTACCCCGATCAGAATCAAACCGACGGGAATCGTTACGCGTATGTCGACCGACATGATTGCCATCGACAATAAAGAATGCGCCAAGGCTCTCAAGCTCATCCGCGAGCATTACCATCAAGACGTTTCCGCCACCTGGATCGCCAGCGAAGTGGGCGTCTCCCGCAGCACGCTGGATCGCATTTTCCGATCGCTGATCGGGCATTCGGTGGAAAAGGAGATTTATCGTCTCCGCATTGATTTGGCGGAGAAACTTCTTCGGGAAACCGACCTTTCAGTAAACGAGGTTGCCGCCAAAACGGGCTTCGACCGCGTGGAATACTTCGTCCGATCGTTCAAAAAGATTTTCGGCGACCCGCCGCAGAAATACCGAAACCGATGCAAGGTGAAATAGTTTTGGAGTGCGACGCCTTGGCGTCGCTTTTATAAGAAATACGTTAAGAATATCCAAATACGTCATTCGTGTCAGTAACGTTTGAACCATAATATCAATATCATCTTTTTATGGTTCCGACGTTATTGGCACGAATTTATTTTTTCGCGCTTCAAAGCGTAACTTGTAATGAAAGCGACGCCTTGGTGCGAAGCCGCACGGGCAGAAGGACGAGGTTATGCCTCCGAATATGCATTTTCGGCGCTACCCGCTTCCAATCAGGAACCGACCTTGTCGGCGTCGCACTCCATATTACTTCTCCTCCGCTAGCGGCAGATACAGCGCCTCGTCGCCGGAGAGGGACCACTGAATCAGCCCGCCTTCTCCGGTCTTTCCGACGACCGGGATTTGACATTCTTCGCAGGCGTTGTTCCATTCGACGAAATCCGGGTTTCTGGTCAGGTCGAGCCAGTCCAGGTCGTAATTCTGACCGATGTATTCCAACGTCCGGATGGCGTAATAGTTTGAATCGATCTTAACCAGAAAGACAGAATAATTCCGGACGTTTGCGGATTTCATGGCGTCCTTGACCTTTTCCGGGACGCTTTTGTTGAGCAGGACGAACCGCTTAACGGGTTCGGGCATAGCGTCTTTATTGGCGGAGACGTCGAGCAGCTGCTCTTTCGCCGCCGTTTTGAGCTTGTTGAGCGATTCCTGGTTGAGCTGTTTTTCGTCGAGCTGGAGTTTTTCCTGAAGCTGTTCCAAGGGCGTCAGACTGCCGTCTTCGGTATTCAGACAGACAATGTCACAATGACGTTCCAGCCGCGCTCCCGGTTCGACAGGAACGAACGGCTCCTGCTTCTGTTCCGGTTGACTCTCTTCACATCCGACTGCGCCAATCAACACGGCAGCGGAAAACAACAACAATAATAATTTTCGGGACATGATAGTTTAGGGAGTAGGGAGTAGGAAATAGGGAGTAGATTTGGGGAGTAAGGAATAGGCGCGAAGCGCATCCGCTAGAACCGCTTTAGCGGTTCAATAATAGTAGCCGTGGGTTTTAACCCACGGAAGGAATAGGGCGTAGTTTTAAATTCGCCGATGGCGAATTACTTTTCCCCATTCCCTATTCCCCATTCCCTAATTAGTTCATTGCTTCGCAGATGGCGTCAGCCATTTCCTGAGTTCCGACGGCGGTGGGATCGTCGCGGTCGGGTTTGAGGTCGTAGGTTACGTTTTTGCCTTCGGCAATGACTTGAGCGACAGCGTTTTCCAATTTGTCGGCGGCGGCGGTTTCTCCCAAATAGCGGAGCATGAGCATGCCGGAAAGAATCAACGCGGTCGGGTTGACTTTGTTGAGTCCCTTGTATTTGGGCGCGGAGCCGTGAGTCGCCTCGAAGACGGCTCCGTCGTCCCCGATGTTCGCGCCGGGCGCGACGCCCAGACCGCCGACCAGTCCGGCGGCAAGGTCGGATAGAATGTCCCCGTAAAGGTTCGGCAGGCAGACGACGTCGTACAGTTCCGGTTTCTGAACCAGCTGCATGCACATGTTGTCTACAATGCGGTCTTCAAACTCGATTTGCGGGTACGCTTCGGCGACCTTTCGGCACGTCGCCAGCCACAAGCCGTCGCTGAACTTCATGATGTTCGCTTTGTGAACCGCCGTTACCTTTTTACGATTGTGGGAAACGGCGTATTCGAATGCGTACCGAATGATGCGTTCCGTCCCGGAGATGGAAATCGGCTTGATGGAAATGCCGGTTTCGTCCCGCCCGGAACGAATCGGACGGTTGGGCGACATCTGGTTGACGAAATCGAAAACCTTCTCGCACTCTTCCGTTCCCTGCTGGAACTCGACGCCGGCGTAGAGGTCTTCGGTATTCTCTCGAACGATAACCAGGTCAACCGGCACGGACGAGAAATAGCTTCTCACGCCGGGATAATACTTGCACGGACGCAGACAGCAGTACAGCCCGAGGGCCTGTCGCAGATGGACGTTGATCGACCGGAACCCGGTTCCGACAGGGGTTGTAATCGGGGCTTTGAGGGCGCATTTCGTCCGACGGACGGATTCCATAACTGCGTCCGGCAACGGCGTCCCGCATTTTTCCATAATATCGACGCCCGCTTCCTGAACGTCCCAGTTGATTTTAACGCCCGTCGCGTCGACGCAGCGTCGTGCCGCTTCCGCAAGTTCCGGACCCGTGCCGTCCCCGCGAATCAAGGTTACTTCGTATGACATGGTGGTGTTAATTAGTAATTAGTAATGAGTAATTAGTAATTAAGGAAATAGACAGTAGGCAGTAGTTTAATTCTCTACTGTCTCTTGCCTATTGCCTTATACAAACTTTATTATATTAAAGAATCAAATTACGTCAAGCCCAGACGAAGGCAGTTGGCTGCAGTAAAGATTTCCCTACTGCCTCTTGCCTACTGCCTAGATAATCCCGTACAGCGGTCCGCCTTTAGCGGCGAGGGCTTCGACGGCTTTTGTAACGTCGGGGGACTCTTCCAGCGGTTCGGCGTAGTACGGTTTGTTTCGGGCGTCGATGACCAGCGACCCGTTGCAGCCCCAGCGTTTTCCGCTGGTAAACGATTCGATCCCGTAGACGTCGTTGGCGGGGTCGGTTTTGGTAAACGTCGCCCAAAGGAAGTTCTTCAGGTTCGCGCCGGCGGTCGAGCCTTTGTCGACCACGACAATCAGCGGGTACTGGTTGATCGGTTCGTTTCTCTGGAATGACTGGCAGAATCTCTCTATAGAGTTGTCCTTTCCGGTCGCGTCTTTTTGATAGGCGGGACCGTCGATGAGCAGAATTCCCGGCAGGAAGACGCGGGGGTTGGTAAATCCCAGCCCTTCGTGAAGGTTCATGCCGGTTGCGATGCCCATGGGGAGTTTTCGGATCGGTTTGCCCGCGGCGGCAATAACCAGTTTCGAGCCGTTGTTGAGTCCGCCGACGGAGCCGAAGTCGGTTTTATCAAACGAGGCGCGCGTCTGGAAATGGAGGTCGCGCCGGAGGTCGATTCGTTCCAGCATGTGTCGGAGGAATTCCCGGACGTCGTCGACCGTCAGCGTCGGATCGTCTTCCTGAGCGGCGATAAGCAGGTACTTTGCTGCTGAGAGTTGGTTGGCGCCTAAAATCGCGTTGGCAAGCGTGAGCAGTTCCATCGGCTGACGCTCTCCGTAATAGGGCATGAAGCTTTCTCGACCGATTGCCAGCAAGAGCGGCTCTCCCCCGGCTTCGTCGACCGGCTGAACGGCTTTGACGCCTGGAATCATCTGGGCGACGGACGACCCGATCAGCTCGCGGATGAATCTTCTCAACACGACGTTTTCCTGCGGCGGACGTCCAACGACCGTAAAGGGCCAGATCGGACGAGGGCGATGGTAGACGCATTCCACCCGCATAACCGGGAACTGTCCGGCTTCTGTATACATGCCCAAGCGATCGCCAAAGGGTCCTTCCGGCAGCATGACTTTCGGTTCAATGTATCCTTTAAGGCAGAAGTCAGCGTCGGCGTAGATGGCGGGACCTTCTTTCTGACGAATCATTGGAATGCGGCGTCCGGAAAGCATGCCTGCCAGAGAGAGTTCTGAAACGCCTTCCGGCAGAGGCGCCATAGCGGCAATTGCCATCGAAGGCGCGCCCCCGATAAACACGTTGACCGGCAGCTTTTCCTTGCGGCGGATCGCTTTGAGATGATGAATCCCGATCCCGCGATGAAGATGATAGTGCATGCCGACCTGTCCGCCTTGCTGGTACTGTCCGCCGGAAATCTGGATTCGATAAAATCCCAGATTGGAATGCAGCAGACCGGGGTTGTCCGGGTCTTCCGAATAGACGCACGGCAGGGTGATATACGCGCCGCCGTCTTTTTGCCAGCCGACAAGCTGCGGGAGGTCGGAAATGGACGTGGAGTTCTTCGTTACCTCTCCGGAACCGACGTATTTCGGTTTGGCGTGATACGCAGCGAAAAACGCGGACGGGTTGGCGTAGCTGAACAGATTTCGGACGATCGCCAACGGGTCAAGACCCATTTTAACAAGTCGTTCGACGACTGGCGCGGTGTCTCGAAAGATGTATTCAAGGCGTTTCGACGTCCCAAACAGGTTGGCGACCATCGGGAACTTGCAGCCTTTAACCGAGGCGAAATACACCGCCGGTCCGCCTGCGGCAAACACGCGCCGGACAATCGCCGACGCCTCCAGATACGGGTCAACCGTCTGCTCGATACGGATTAACTGGTTGGACTTCTGTAAATCGTCAACACATTCGCGAAGGGTTCTGTAACTCATGGGATTTCTGGTTAGTTCAGAGTGAATGATAGTGAAGAGTTAGGAGTGAGGAGGGAGGAGTTAACGCAAGCGTATCAATAACTCCTCACTCCTAATTCCTAACTCCTAACTAATTCGATTATATCCTATTTTTAAGCGAACTTTACATTAATAGAGTCAAAAAAGCCATTTTTTCTCAAAAAATTTTTTCGTATTCGGTTTAATCGGCGTTTTTAGCAAACTTTTCCTTGATTCCCCATCTCGCCGCCATCTGGACGGAAAGAGTATAATGAATTAGTAATAAATGGTTAGTTGTTGGTGGTTAGTACGCAAGCGTCAACAGTGGTTAGTAGTTAGTGGTTAGTGGTTAGTACGCAAGCGCTCATCTAACTTACCACTTACAACTTACCACTTACCACTTCCTACTGCCTTATTCCTCCAACTTCCTCCTCAATACCAATGACTCCCCTCTCAAACTCCCAACTGCTTTATATTCTTCGACATAAGACGTCCGCGGTCGTCCTCGCTGGCGGGAAAGGGTCGCGACTAGACCCGCTGACCAGAGAACGCGCCAAACCGGCGGTTCCGTTCGGCGGCGTGTACAGGATCATCGACTTTGTACTGTCGAACTGCCTGAACTCCAATCTCCGGAAAATACACGTCCTGACGCAGTACAAGGGCATGAGTCTGGACAGGCACGTCAACAACGGCTGGCGGCGATATTTCTGCCAGGAACTGGGCGAGTTCATCGACGTCGTCCCGCCGCAGCAGAGAATCGTCGACAACTGGTATCAGGGTTCCGCCGACGCTGTGTATCAGAATATTTACGAAATCGAAAACGAGAAGCCGGAATACATCGTCATTCTGGCGGGCGACCACGTCTACAAGATGGACTATCGGCTCATGATTCGTCAGCATATAGAATCGGGCGCCGACGTTACCGTCGCAGCAAAAGCCGTCCCGTGCGAACAGGCAGCCGGGGCGTTTGGAGTGATGGAAATCGGCGCTGACAATAGAATAGTGGGATTTGAGGAGAAGCCGCTTGCGCCCAAATCCATGCCGGGACGCTCGGGGTTCTGTCTGGCGTCGATGGGCATTTACGTCTTTACAGCTCGATTTCTGTTTGAAAAGCTCTGTCAAGACGCCAATCGACTGGAAAGCCGCCGCGATTTTGGTCTGGACGTTATCCCGGAGGCGATTGAGAAGAACCGCGTGTTCGCCTATCTGTTTTCTGACCAGAGCGGGACGGAAGAGCAGAATGAGAGCTTTGGTCAGCGTCCGTACTGGCGCGACGTCGGAACGATTTCGTCTTATTACGAAGCGAACATGGATCTAATCGCCATCGAACCGGAACTCAACTTGTATGATCCCGCCTGGCAGATTCGATCATACAATCCCGACCTGCCGCCGGCGAAATTCGTCTTTTCAGAACCAGACCGACAAGGTCAGGCAATTAACAGCGCTGTAGGGCAAGGAAGCGTCATTTCTGGCGGACAGGTCAACCATTCCGTCCTGGGGCGATCCGTTCGGGTCAACAGTTACGCGACTGTAGAAGACTCGATTCTCTTTGACGACGTCGTTGTCGGACGGGACGCGAGAATTCGCCGCTGTATAATCGACCGGGGCGTCGTTATCCCGATGGGGTTAAAAGCCGGATTCGACCCTGACGAAGACCGCTGCCACGGGTTTCATGTTACGCCGGAGGGAATTGTTGTTATAATTCGGAATTCGTAATTACACTTCGCAAATCCTCAGCCCCGTCGGCAGCGATTCCCCGAATTCCTCGGCGCGGTCGTCGTCCTGTAACGAGCCGCCGTCACGAACGAGGGTAAGCCATCGCGGCTTGACGTCAGGCACGGATTCCAGGAACCGCAAGGCGTCTGCCCGGAGGGATTCGGAAACGTCACGGTATCGGTCGCCGGTTTTATGCGTCGTCAAAACGACGGCAAACGCCGCGGCGGCAATGGCGTCTGCCCGTTCGGAATCGGGAATGATAAACGGAGAACGGGGCAACGTAACGCTGATGAGTTGTCTCACCCACGCTTCGACGGCTTCCGGGGACAGAATCGTTTCCATGGTTGTAATGGACGACGCTCTGGCGCCCAATCGCCCGACGCTCCAGAGAATCGCAGCTGTCGAGCCGGGGGTTTCCTTCGCGGTTAGCAGATTGAGAAGCAAGTCGCCGGTTTCCTGCTTGGAGTTGATCGGCAGCTTTTCCATCGCCCCAAAAAGACGGAACAGTTCCGCCGACTCCGTGGGGGTATAAAACCACTCGTTTCTGCCTTTGGCTTTTGGACGGCTCCCAGGATTGAGGCTGTTACACAGCGATCGCAGCTGACGCAGAATCGGTTCCATGAGTTGGATTTGCCGTCCTGAGGACAGCCCTGCTGCAACACGGCGCCAGAGAATCCAAAGCTGTAGTCGGTTGTCCGGCTGAGGGAATCGCAGCTTTCCAAAGACGCTTTTCCAGATCTGCTCAATTCGCCAGTCGTCCATCGACGCCCCAATTCCCGGACGGAGGAAGAATCCCGCCAGATTGAGCCAGCGCGCTTCGTGAGCCGCCGATTTTCTGCGACTGGGTTCCAGCTCCATCAACGCGTCAAATAGCGAGCGCAACGCCGGCGCCGGCAGCGTTTCCCGACTCTGACCGATAATCCCGGTTATGCGTTTGACGACTTCTGACGGCTTAATCTCAAACCGTTCAAAGCAGGCTTTTAATACGTCTTTGGACTGCTCGATTTTGTTCTCGTCAATAATCCCTTCGGACTCCGCCGTCGTTTCGACGCTTTGCACGTCCGTCTCAACTGCAGAACGAATATCGAAGTTCAGCCGCCATCGACCGGCGCCCTCGTTGGACGCCAGATACAGCTCCAGCGCCCCGCTGTCTGTGAGGTGAGTCTGTATATTAACGGCGAGGGAGTCGGCGGCGTCGCCGCGGAGTTTAATCACTGTTCTCAGCGGCGCCAGAGCGCGCATTTGGTTTTCGTCCAGGTCGATAATCTCGCCGGGTTTGTCCGTCGTTCGAGAGCTGGAAACAAACAGCGGGAATACAACTGGCGCGTTCGTCTGAAGGCGCAGCTGATCGTTTTGGATTTCCAGCGTCTGCCCTTCCTGAATGTCGGCTGGCGCGATGCACATCGCCCGAAGATTGCCGTCGTGTTCCAGACCAATATAATAACTTCTCGCCAAAGTGGCGTGAATGCGAAAAAGCGGAAATTGACGCACTGCGTCTTTTTGCGCTTCCTCGCTTTGCAACTTCTCCTTTCGTCGAATCAAGCCAAAATATGCGGCTCCGCGGGCGACGGCTAAATCCAGAGCGTCGTTGTCCAGAACAGTCGGACGCCATGGCTCGCCATCTGCCGGGGAGAACCATCGTGACAACTGGTCGAGAATGCGCTGCTTTGTCAATGGGGATTCAAACATGCCGCCGTTAAACAAAACTGCGTCTGGGCGAGCGCATTGAGCGTTTGTCAAGAACGCCGCCAGATACCGCGTTATTGCCGGGTCGGACGCAAACGGAAGACCGAACTCCTGAAATCCGCTGCGGCGCCGGTCAGGCTTTGCTGTCAGATCGACAAAGGGGAAGAAACCCTCTAAAAGAGCGTTGACGACTTCCTCTTTTGTAACAGTCAGATAGAGGCTTTTTGCCATCAGTTTGCTTCCAGCAGCGGGAATGGACGCTGTACACGTTTCCGGCGCGTTTTCTCCCAAAAGCGTCTCCTTGACGATTCGCGACTGTCGAACAAGCGTCTGCCATTGACGGTCAGTCAGCTTTACGCCCTGTTGAGCAAACTTCGATTCCAATAGCCGCGCCAGCGCCAAGTCGAGGTTGTCTCCGCCGAGCAAAAGATGGTCGCCGACGGCGATTCGATGAAACGAAACGGCGTGACGTTCGACGCTATTTTCGGAATCGTTCTGATTCTCTTGAACGATGCGAATGAGCGAGAAGTCTGACGTCCCTCCGCCGACGTCGATGACGAGGACTAATTTTGAGGCAGTAGGCAGTAGGCAGTAGGCAGTAGAAGAGTCTTCACTCTTGCCTCTTGCCTCTTGCCTATTGCCTGATATCTTATAAATCCACGCGTAGAACGCGGCTTGCGGTTCTTCAATAAGAACGACTTTCTGCAGTCCGGCTTTTGCCGCGGCGCGAATGGTCAGCTGTCGGGCTGTTTCGTCAAACGAGGCGGGCAGGGTGATTACAATGTCCTGCTTGTCTAACGGGGCGTCTGGATGAGCGTCGTTCCATCGGTCGGCGATGAACTTTAAATACTGTGATTGGGCGTCGACGGGCGACATCTTTTTGACGTCGTCAGACGCTTTCCACGGCAGAAACGCCGCTGTCCGGTCGACCTGAGAGTGACACAGCCAAGACTTCGCCGACCAGATCAGACGTCCCGGCTGGAGAGCGCCGAAGTCTCGGGCGTACGTCCCGACTTCAACGTCCCCCGAGGGTCCTATAAACAAAAAAGAAGGCAGCGTCAGACGATTTTCGCTTTCGCCCGGCGCCGTCTTCTGAAACAAAGGAAACGACTCGATTTTTCCCGATTCTGCACCCGGATCGATACTCATCACAGCCGAGTTCGTCGTGCCTAAATCGATGCCGACGATGAAGCGGGGAGAGGATGAGTGGGGCGTTGAGGAATTAAAGGAGTGAGACGCAACATTACTTTGCGTCTCACCGTTATCTTTTGTTGTTTTTTTAGTCATTTAATTCAATTCCATTATTTTCCAGAATGGACTCTTTGACGTTCTTTCTGGAAAATTCCTGGATAAAATCATCTTCTGGTTTGGTTTGAGGCGCGGATTCGTCTACAGAACCGGTTACCGGAATCTGACGAGGAATCCAGCTGTCGAAATTGTTGCTTTGATTAACAATTTCGTCAACTTCTGCGCTGATTTTTGCTCGTTCCTGTTCGGAAATGACAGCCGGAGGAATCTCTAAAGACGGAATAAGCAAAGCGTCGTCTTTCGATTCAACGTCATCCGCGTTATCTTCCAAAGGTTCGACGATTACGACGTCGGCGTTTTCTTCGGCTTCGGCAGTTTCTTCTACTTCAGCGGTTTCTTCTACTTCAGCAGTTTCTTCTACTTCAGCAGTTTCTTCGGCTTTGGCGGTCTCTTCGACTTCGGCAGTTTCTTCTACTTCGGCAGTTTCTTCGGCTTCGGCGGTCTCTTCGGCTTCGTCGAACAAAGGAGGATCGAATAAATCCAGTTCTGGAGCTTCTATGTCCGGAACGGTAATATCGGTGTCATTCAAAACTGGAATGTCTTGAACCTGAACGTTTTCAAGGTCAGCGTCATTCTGTTCAGTTTTAATAGTCTCTTCTTTGTTTTCGATTTGATTCGTCAGGATGAGCATATCTTCATCAGAGATATCGGGCAATCCGACAGGAGTGGTTTTCAGAATATTCTTTTCTGTGAAGCTTTCTTCTGAAATCTCTTTAACCTGAGCGACTTGTTCCGAGTCTTGATCCGAAGGCTGGTCCGCAATGTCTTCTTCCGGGGGAAGAACTACAGGATCCAGATTATCGTCAGGATTAACGTCCTCTTTCGGAGGATTGGCGTCGTCTTGAGCAATCTGAACGGATTCAAGATCCTTCATGGCTTCGCTGAACTGATGTTCAAGCATACTATAAAATTCTTCTTCTGACAACCCCTCTGATTGAGTATTTTCTGCAATTTGCGGAACTTCTTCCAGATTTTCAGAATTGTCAGCCGGAATATCCTCGGTCAGGACAGCGATTTCCAGTTTTTCATCGTCTGTCAATTCGTCCTGAGCTTGCAGGGACATGCTCATGACTTCGGCGGCGATCTCGTTCCATTCATTGATGTCTTTAGCAACTTGAACGTCTTCGGTCGTCATTTCTTGTTCGTCAATGGCTTCAAGCTCATCTTCAGCGCCGAAGAAAGCGTTCTGTGCCAATTGTGCGCCGTCGAAATCGTCTGAAGCTCCAATAGCCCCAATCGCCAGAGCGACTCCGACAACAAAGTTGTACAGTGTGTTAAACATAGTAAAACCTCTCTTTTTAAGTTAAGATGGAAACATAACGGTATCTGGAGAATATAAAATTCCCAATATTGCTATCGGAATGTAAAATAGAAAAGTTTAGATAAAAAAAATAAAACTCAAAAAATAATTAATGCTGGCAAAGTTTGAGGGACGGCAAGACGGTAGGCTAGAGTCAGTAGGCTAGGCGCGAAGCGTTTAATTCCCTCCGTGGGTTAAAATCCTTGTCTATTAAAATTGAACCGCTTCAGCGGTTCTACGCCCGGGAACTAACGTTCCCGGCTCGCCTACGCTTCACGCCAATTACTCATTACTAATTACTCATTACTAAAAAAAACTCCTCTTGCGTTATTTTTAAAAAATGTGTATTGACTGTAAAGCTGAAAAATTTTTAGCGTATCAATAGGGACAATCCATGAATACGATGAATATACAAACTGATTGCAAAACGCGGGCTGACAGGGGCGTTTCGGCTCTGTTTATAACGGCTTATTTGATGATTTTTTTGATAAGCGGAACGATTCTGTACGGTCAGGAATTTATGCGTCCAGACGGAACGATCGGGTCGTCGAAAGCCGCTCTTTCAGAGGCTCTTCCGGGCGAGTTTGACAATACAAGCATTCCAGAACCGCAGTTTCCGCCTGGAATTATGCCGGATAAAGCGTTGTCTGTCGATCCAACAGCCGTTTCAACAACGTCCGATCCGCTAGCGCCTCCCCCGGTTCCCTCGTTTGATGGCAACGTTAATTCGATGTCAAACGTTTTGCCCTCCAGCGCAGCCAAAAACGAAAAATCGTCATTTCTTAATTTGTACAACGCTCCAGGAAGTTCGTCCAACGCCGATCGTTATGAAGGTATGACGATTTCTGACGTTAAAATTGAAGGGAATCAACAGTATTCGTTCGAAAAAATTGTACCGTATCTGCAAACGCGACCCGGACGTCAGTTCAGTAAAAAGATTCTCGAAGACGACGTTCGACGTCTGATTTACAGCCGCATGTTTGTCAACGTAGAGACATTATTTAAAGAAGTTTCGAACGGCGGACACGTTGAGCTGGAAGTCAAGTTTCGCGTCTCTGAACGTAGAACAATTCAATATATTCGTTACGTCGGCAACGAGAAGATTCGGAAAAAATACCTGGAAAAAGAAGCGCTCCTTCGCGTCGGCGGGGCGGTTGACCCATCGGAAGTCGTTTCAGCCAAAGAGCGTCTGGAAGGTTTTTATCGTTCAAAAGGATTTGCTCGCGCAACGGTAACGATTGTTCAGGGCATGAAACTGTCAGACCCCGGCATCATTTTCCAGATTAACGAAGGACCAAAACAGAAAGTTCACTGGACCAGTTTTGAAGGCAATACGATCGTATCTGACGCCCGACTGAGAACTCAGGTTCAGTCCAAGCATGGTTTCTTGTGGATTTTTGCCGGAGAACTGGATTACGAGAAACTGGACGCAGACGTCCGGACGCTGGAAGATTATTACAAGAACCTCGGTTTTCTCGACGTTCGAGTTGGAAGAGAAGTTAAATTCAATTCGTCCGAGGAGTGGGCGGACGTCATTTTTTACATCCATGAAGGGAAACGATACAAGATCCGGGACATCGTTATTGCTGGAGCGAACAGCTTCACGCCGGAACAGATCAAAGGGCTGATGGAAATCGACAAGGGCGACTATCTTAACAAAGTCAAACTTACCCGCGCCATCAATAAAATTCAGGGACGGTATGGGACGATCGGTCGCGTTTTTGCCGACGTCAAACCGGACGTTCGTTACCTCGAAACGCCGGGGCAGTGCGACATCGTCGTCAGTATCAAAGAGGGCGACGTCTATCGCGTTGGTCGAGTCAACGTCCTCATTGCAGGCGATTATCCTCAGACGCAGATTGACACGGTTCTCAACCGCATGACCGTCAAGCCGGGCGACATCATGGATACAAACAAAATCCGCGCGTCTGAACGACGTCTCAAGGCGTCGCAGTTGTTTGCCAACGATCCCCAAAAAGGCGTTTCGCCCAGCATAGTTTATTCTCCACCGGAAATTAAAGACATGGAAAAGCGCGACGGCGAGAGAATGGCGGAGCCCATAACCAGACCGGAAAAGTCCAACTCTTTCCGTGGGCAGAATGACGATTATCGTCACGTTGCTCATTATACGCCGTCTGACTCAATATCCTCAAACCAGAAAACGGTTGACGTCAACTATTATGGAACGTGGAATGAAAACAACGTCGAATGGCAAAATGTCGAGCTGAATTCCAGCGACGGATCAAGGCGGGAAATCCTTATAGAAGGCAGTAGGCAAGAGGCAGTAGGCAAGAGTGAAGATCCTACTGCCTACTGCCTACTGCCTACTGCCTCAAACCTGTATACAGAATCCTTTGAAGAATACAATAACAACAGCGTTCAGCAGGAATACGCCAGGGAAGACGAGCAGCGGCGCAGCAATCCCCGCTTTTTAGGACAGAGCGGTTACCAAACGACGTACGGATTTGATCCGTTTGGTCAGCCGTCGGTTCCGTCAACCAGAGCGGAAGTCGATCAGACGGTAGGCTACCCGACGCTTCAGCAGTCGGTTTACAATCAGCCTGTTACATCCGCTCCCGCTACGCAGACGTTTGCTCCCGCCAGCGCGAATCGAACCGCTGTCGTTCAAAACAACTGGATGCCAGCCGGAGGCGTAGCGCAAGACCAGAACGCAACCGTATCCTCTCAGTCCGGCGCGCAGTTAGCTCCGTATTCCGGAGCTGTTGGGCAGAACGTCTACAGCGACAATCTGCCCATGCAGCCGGGAATTCCAGCTCCCAACAGCCCGACAGGACAGTCTGGCAGCCCGTACCCGGCAGTTCAGTCGTTTGATCAAAACTATTCCGGGAATTATTATTACCAGACGCCGATTGACGGACCTAATACGATTCCGATTGCCGCGACGCTGGAAGAAACCCGAACCGGACGAATGATGTTCTCCATAGGCATCAGCAGCGAATCCGGGTTGTTGGGCTCTGTCGTTATTGAAGAACAGAACTTTGACTGGCTACGTTGGCCTCGCTCCTGCCGAGACTGGTACAACGGCGTTGCGTTCCGCGGTCGAGGTCAGCATTTCCGGTTGGAAGCCTCGCCTGGTACAAACGTTCAGCGATACAGTATCAGCTTTGGAGAGCCGTACCTGTTAAATACAGACATTTCCTGGGACATCAGCGGCGTTTACTATGAACGTTTCTACGATGAATGGTACGAAAAACGATTGGGCGGTCAGACGAGCTTTGGCTATCGATTCCATAAAGATTTGGTCGGTTACCTGACTTTTAGAGGGTACAATATTCATTTGTATCACCCGGTTTCCCCGACGCCTCCGGAACTGGAAGACGCTTTGGGATCGAACGCTCTGTACGGAATTGGCGCCAAACTGGTTTACGACAAGCGCGACAGCCCTTACATGGCAACAGAAGGCTGGTAT
The DNA here is from genome assembly GCA_017447745.1 of Thermoguttaceae bacterium. Taxonomy (GTDB): domain Bacteria; phylum Planctomycetota; class Planctomycetia; order Pirellulales; family Thermoguttaceae; genus RUG11551. Next base: position 37,981 of record JAFSMW010000071.1, on the reverse strand, counting down.
ATGTCGGCGGAATTTGAGCAGGTTTTTGGCTCCTACACGTATCCGCGAGCGTCGTTTAGCGTCAAAAAGTTTATTCCGCTTTACGAACGTCCCGACGGATCCGGGCGTCACGTTTTGTCGCTCAAGACATCAGTCGATTGGACGGACGTAGACACGCCTATTTACGAGCATTATTTCACAGGCGGCATTTCCACCATTCGCGGGTTCCGCTACCGAAAAGCGACTGTTCGCGACATGGGCGTTCCTGTTGGCGGTTATACTCAGGTTTTGGCGTGCGCTGAATACCTGTTCCCGATTACAGCAGACGACATGGTCAAAGGCGTCATTTTCTGCGACACGGGTACGTCCGACTACAACTTCGGGTCGTGGAAAGACCGTTACAGAGCGTCTGTCGGATTCGGATTCCGAATCACGGTTCCGATGATGGGGTCGGTACCGATCGCATTGGACTTCGCCTTCCCGGTGTCGAAAAACGATTTCGACGAAACGGAAATATTCAGCTTTACCATGGGCGGAATGTTTTAGAAGGATATGCCATGGCGGCTCAAAACGCAGAAACAATCGTACTGAACAGCGTTCCATTCAGCAATACAAGCCAGATTGCAACGCTTTATACGCGAGAATTCGGGAAGTTTTCCGCCTTGGCGAAAGGATCGCGCCGAGAGAAGAATCCGTTCGACAACGGACTGGATTACATGGCGCGCCTGAAAACGACGCATTACGTTCGTTCGCAAGGGCTTCAACTGCTTACGCAGGCAAGCCTTCAGCGCTGGTTTCGAGTAGACAGAAACAATCCCGGCGCGTTGTTTGCCGGATATTATATTGTCGAGCTTATCGACTCGTTCACGGCGGAATTCGACCCGTCGGCGGAACTGTTCGATTTGACCGACGAAACCCTGGCAGACCTGACAGCCGGCAAAGAAGTTTGGCGAACGCTGACCCGGTTCAACTGGCAGATGTTGAGAATAATCGGCATTGCGCCACAGTGGGACGTCTGCGTTTGCTGCGGAAAAAAGCGAACCCGTCAGACGGGCTGGGCATTTGGACTGATCGACGGCGGAGTCGTTTGTCCAAACTGCAAACCGGGGCGAATACGGCTTGTCCTCATTTCGCACGCCGTGTTGGACATTGCCAGACAATTCGCCGATCCGAAACACAACCTTTGGCGTCGACTCAAAGCGGCGGATAATCACCGCAAAGAGCTGCGCCGTTTAACAGATTTATACATAGCTCATAACCTTGGCTGGGCGCCAAAAATGCAGCGATACAGTCAATTATTTATTTGATAATAACGAAAGCGTTACTGGAATGAATACCAGATATCAACTCTGTCGACTTTGTGCAATTGCTGCCTTGAGTGTAACGCTCTTTGCCGGCTGTACCAGCTTGCAAGTTAGCAGTACGGTCAAAGATTGGGACGCCATTGCAGCAAACATCAACGCCAACCCTTCGCCAAAAATCGACCAGAAAACGCTTGATAAATCATACAATACGCTCGTTAAAGATCAAAAAATTGACGGCGACGGCGCTGGTTCGGACGCTGAGTATATCGGAGACGCTTTCGTCGATTCCTACAGACATATCGTTAACGACCTGCCAAGCGCTAGCGTCGCGCAGTCGTTGTTCAAAGAGGGACTGGATTTATTTACTCAGAAAAAATATACCGCTGCGGCGAAAAAGTTTGATTCCTGCCAGTGGAAATGCACAGCCAAAGATACCGTTCTTAAAGAAGACGCCATGTTTTTGGAAGCGGAATGTTACTTCTTTGACAACCAGTACGCAAAAGCCGTCAGACAGTACGGGAAGGTTTCCAAGAATTACGAAAACTCTCGTTATTCAGACCGAATGGCGGCAAGACTGTTTGCTATTGGACGCTATTGGGAAAACCTGTATGAGAAAAATCATTACAATATGTTTGTTCCCAATTTCTGGGATAAACGACGACCAATGTTTGATACAAACGGCAACGCCCGAAAGGTCTTTGGCAGCGCTCAACTCCAAAATGCAAACGGGACTTTTTCAGACGCCGCGGTTATGGCGTGCGGAAACAACTATTTCCGGGAAGGCATGTATACAGAAGCGTCTGAACAGTACGACCATCTGTGCGAAAATTATCCCAATTCCAAATACATCGTTCGAGCCTATCTGCTTAATCTGCAGTGCAAGCTCCAGATGTATATCGGATCGCATTACGATTCCAAACCGCTGGAAGACGCAGAAAAGATCGCCAATCATCTGATTAACTTCTACGGTCCGGAACTGGACGCTCAGATGAGAGCGGAGATTAAAGAAATTCAATCCCATTTTGCCGAGCAGAAAGCCCAGCGGGATTTGGCAATTGCTGAGTACTATAAAAACAAAAAGTATTACGGCGCCGCCAGACAGTACTACGGATACGTTCAGAAGGACTATCCCGGCACGGAATCCGCGATGAAGGCAAAAGAAGAATATCAGAAAATTGCCAATCTGCCTTCAGAACCGGCGAAAAAGTTTGAATGGCTCAAGTACGTTTTCCCGGAAGATTGATAGTTTAACAAACAAACGACCGCTTTATTCATGAATCGCGTTTTTGCGTTTCTGACGACTTTTTTTTCTGCGTGCCTGATAGCAGGATGCGCCGGATATCAAATTGGGAATCAGTCTTTGTACACAGCCAATATTCAGACGATATACATTCCTATGGTAAAAGCGCCGTCGTTAGGATCTCACATGAGCGAACGGATTACAGAAGCGGTCGCCAAAGAGGTGGAGCGTCGAACGCCGTATAAATTGGCGCGCGAATATTACGCCGACGCCATTCTTAATATCGAGATTACCGACTACAAACAGGGAATCAATTTCAAGGATAAATGGGGCGGACCGCGTCAGGACAATCTGGAAATGAGAGCAAAAGTTGAACTGGTAAATCGAAGATATCAAACTCCGGAAAGCTCATACGAATTCTCTCTTGATCAGCAGGGCATCATTTTGGCGCACGGTTCTATGATCCCCGTTGCTGGACAGTCTACGGCAACGGAACAGCAGGAAGCTATCGACAAGTTGGCAAGATGCATAGTTAATTCTTTGGAAAAACCGTGGTAACGAGAACTCAAATTATTCTCAAAGGAACCGCCGCTGAAACTATTAGTTTGTCGTTTTCTTCTCCTGCTTTTCCCATATTTACAAGAAATCGTTTGAAGGTACAACCATTTTTCCATCGGAATAGAGTTTACAAGCATTGTATTCTGGAAAAAATCTATCATTTTTTTCAAATAATCGAATTGATTGCTTTAACGCTTAAAAATTTTCGCTGACGTTTAGAAAAATATATAAACTATTGTAATATAGTGCGTTACAAAAATAGTCTATCTGTTGAAGAATCGTATTAAGTGTAAAAATATATCGATATAAAATTATCTGAAGTAAAAAATAGTGTGAAAATGATAATTTTAAGCAAATTTTATCAAAAGGATTAATCTGCAATAATACTGATTCCGAATAAATAATAAAATTGTTGCAATAGATTGGTTTTTTATACGTATATAAAGTATACGTTAAAAAATACGTGTTTTTAAAACGCTTTTAACACTAGAGAAGATTATGCCCAAAAAAAGCAAGTCCCTGACCAATCGTCAGCGAGAAGTTTATGAGTTTATCAGACGGACAATCAAAACCAGAGGGTTTGCTCCGACAGTGCGTGAGATTGGAGATGCGGTTGCCATTAATTCTCCCAATGGCGTTATTGGGCATCTTCGCGCTTTAATCAAAAAAGGCTTGATTGTTCGTCAACCGCATTTATCCCGTTCGATTCAACTTGTCAATCAGAAAGAAGTCAATTCTCTCGTAACCGGGGCGACCATTTCCAATAATCAGTTTGTTCCAGCAAGCGCCCCTGTTCCGGCAACATTAGAACAGGTTATTCCCGTTTACAGAACTAACGAATTTGTAACTGTAACAGACAATTCTCTCAGCGACGCTAAAATCGTTCCTGGCGACATCCTTGTCGTTCGAACGGGCGTTCCTGCCGTCAATGATCAAACCGTTTTGGCAACCATTAAAACCGGCAAACTCTCTTTGCTCAAATGGGGAGCGGACGCGTTCAAAAAAATCGGTCAAGGAGATATCGCAGATTCAACCCAATGCTCGGCAGTTGTCGGCGTCGTTGTCGGCGTATTAAGATCCTTCTGATTTTAGCCAATAATAGCACATAAAAAAACGCTTTACGAAGAAACAGATCATTCTTCGCAAAGCGTTGTTTTGTTTATAGAAGCGGCGTGCAGTCAGAGCGGGTTCTGACTGCAATCCCATTTACGCCTGATGGTTGACAATGACGTCTTCGAGAATGTCGAGTCCTTCTTTCGCCTGATCCATGGTCAGGTTGATTGCCGGGAGCATACGAATGACGACGTTGTGCGTGCAGTTGATTAGCAGCCCGCGTTCCATACACTCTTTGACGGCGAACGCGCCTTCGACGTTGAGTTCGATGCCGATCATGGTTCCGGCGCAGCGTATGTCCTTAATCAGACTGCACTTCTGCTGCATCTGCTCCGCTCTCTGACGGAAGTAATTCTCGATCTTTTTGGCGTTTTCGAGCAGATGTTCTTCTTCGATCATCTGGATGGTGGCGATACCGCCAGCCGCGGCGATGGGGTTTCCGCCAAAGGTGGAAGCGTGCATTCCGCGTTTGAGGTCGTGGGCGATGTCAGCGCGCGCCAGGAACGCGCCAGCGGCGGCTCCGCCGGAAATCGCCTTTGCCAAGGATATGGAATCGGGTGTTACGCCGAACTTCTGGTACGCGAACCAGTAGCCCGTTCGGCCGCAGCCGGTTTGAACTTCGTCGAAGTGGAGCAGCAGGTCGTTTTCGTCGCAAATCTGACGCAGTCCCTGAAGGAATCCCTCTGGAGGAATGCGGATCCCGCCTTCGCCCTGAATCGGCTCGATGAAAATCGCGGCGGTTTCTTCGTCAACCAGTTCTCGAACGGAATCGAGGTCGCCGAACTTGGCGTACATGAACCCGGGAACCAGCGGACCCAGCCCGGCTTGATATTTCGCCTGAGCCGTCGCGGTCGTCGTTGCCAGCGTTCTGCCGTGGAACGAACCTTCAAACGTGATGATTTTATAGCGTCCTTTGGGAACCTGGTGAAGACGAATAAACTTTATCGCCGCTTCGTTCGCTTCCGCGCCGGAATTGCAGAAGAAGGCTTTGCCGCCAAACGAGCGTTCGGACAGCATTTCCGCCCAGATTCCCTGCTGTTCCATGTACCAGGAGTTGGGAACGTGTACGAGCTTTTCCAGCTGATCCTGAATCGCCTTGACGACTTTCGGCGGGCAGTGCCCGAGCATGTCGCAGCCCCAGCCGGGGAAGAAGTCTATATAACGCTTGCCTTCGTCCGACCAAATGTAGGAGCCTTCGCCGCGAACCAGCGTTACCGGGTATCGCGTGTAGTTTGGAATGACGTAACGATCAAAGCGTTCAATTGTGTTCATGTTCGTAAAAGTCAAAAAGAGTAAATGGATAACAAAAAAAACGGAAAGTGAAAAGCGAGAGGCAACTTGTTATAAGTATTCTCGCTTCTCACTTCCCGTTTTATGACGTCAGATCGCAGTCTCGACGAGCGTAAAATTAACGCTTGGAGAACTGAGTCGCACGACGGGCTTTTCGCAGACCGTACTTCTTTCTTTCCTTTTCTCGACCGTCTCGGGTGAGAAGGCTCTTTTCGCGGAGAACCTGTTCGGTTTCCGGATCAAACGCTTTCAGGGCGCGGGCGATAGCCAACTTGCAGGCGTCTGCCTGACCGGTGATTCCGCCGCCTTCGACGCGAATGATGACGTCAACGGATTCGGCTTTTTCGGTTGCCAGCAGGGGAGCCATAACGGCGTTGACGTGCTGTTCAATTTTGAAGAAGTCGTTGAGCGATCGGTTGTTGATGGAGATCTGACCTTTACCGGCGCGAACGCGGGCGCGGGCGATGGAGGACTTGCGGCGTCCGGTTCCCAGAGCGTCGTTGAGTCCGTTGCCTTCGATAACTACTCTATCAGCCATAATTATTTAACCTTTCTTAAATTTTGTATGTAAAGTAACAGAGCGTTATTTGGCTCCCAGATTGACCAATTCCGGATTCTGCGCCTGATGCGGGTGTTCCGGACCAACGTATAACTTCAGCTTTTCGAGCATTTTGCGACCGAGCTTGTTTTTCGGAAGCATGCGTCGAACAGCGTCATAAAGAATTTGCGTGGGGTGCTGCTCCAGACGAGTGGCGGCGTTAACGCTGCGGAGGCGCGGATAGCCCGTGTACCATGTGTAGCGTTTCTGTTCCCATTTTTTGCCGGAGAACTTGACCTTTTCAACATTGACGACAACAACGTATTCGCCAGTGTCGACGCCCGGAGTGAAGGTGGGTTTGTGCTTGCCCATCAGCCGGACAGCAATATCGCGAGCCAAACGACCAACGACTTTGTCAGTCGCGTCGGTTACGACCCATTTATGCTCAACCTCAAGAGGTTTCGCCCAATAAGTTTTATTCATTGATGCGTTCATTGAACTGTACCTTGAATAATTGTTAAAATGTAATATAATTATGAAACAAACGTCTGGAAACGATTCCTCAGACGCCGGCTGAAAGTCGTCTTTCCCCTGGACTTCTAACAACCTGGCGCTTTATACCGCGGCGGCTCTCACAATCTGAAATATATGCATTTCAGAGGCTGAACGGGCAGAACCGGGACTCCGCCATATAAAACATTAGGGCAGATTATACAACGATTCTCTATTTTTGCAAGGGGGAGGGGGAAAAAAGGCTGTAGGCAAGAGGCAGTAGGCAGTAGGAACTTTCAAACTACTGCCTATTGCCTACTGCCTATTGCCTTCCTCCTCCCTTGTCAGTATTTTAATTCCGGTTATAATCTGTAGAAGTTATCCAAATACCATTCTTCTTTTGAGAGTTCGCTCATGGACGACTTTATTTCCACATTGCCGTGCGTCGACAGCTGGCGGCACAAACATTTGCTCGGTCTGGAATCCCTTTCCGCCGAGGACATCACTCTTTTATTGGACGTCGCCGATCGGTTCCGAACGATCTGCAAGTCCGCTAAAAACAAGCTCAACCTTCTTTCCGGCAAAACGGTCTGCACGCTGTTTTTCGAGAACTCCACCCGAACGCGAAGCAGCTTTACGCTTGCCGCTCAGCGGCTCGGGGCGTCTGTGCTGGCGTTTGCAGCGGGAACCAGTTCGATGTCGAAAGGGGAAACTGTCGTTGACACCGCTCGCAACATTGAGGCGATGGGCGTCGACTCGTTTGTTGTTCGACACAGTATGCCCGGCGCGCCCAAGCTTATCAGCGAAAACGCCAGCGGCTGCGTCCTTAACGCCGGCGACGGCGCGCACGCGCACCCGACTCAGGCTCTGCTGGACATCCTGACAATTCGTCAGCGTTTGGGAAGTCTGGAAGGCAAGACGGTCGCGCTGGTTGGCGACATCGCTCACAGCCGCGTCGCCCGTTCCAACATCTGGGGGCTGAAAAAGCTCGGCGCGAAAGTTATTCTCTGTGGTCCGTCAACTCTGGTTTCGACGGAATGGTCTAAAATCGGCGTTGAATACAGCTACTCTCTGGACGAAATTCTGCCCTACGTTGACGTGCTCAACCTGCTGAGAATTCAGTTTGAACGTCAGCAGTCCAGACCGTTCCCGTCCGTTCGAGAGTACGAGTTGCTCTATACTATGAACGCTCGCCGATTGGCAAAGGCGAAAAAAGACGTTTTGATTATCGCTCCCGGTCCGATTAATCGCGGCGTAGAAGTTACGGCAGAAGTTGCCGACGGTCCGCAGTCCGCCATTATCGACCAGGTTACCAACGGCTTGGCGGTTCGTATGGCTGCTCTCTGGCTGACGGATTTACGGCGCGACTGCGAATAGTCCGGTAATCAAATGAGCGTATTTGAAATCATCATGCTGATCTGTTTTGGTGCGTCGTGGCCCTTCTCGATCGCCAAAACGTACAGATTCAAAACCTCCGGCACGAAAAGCTATTTCTTTCTGTGGCTTGTCGTGATTGGCTATATCGCCGGGATTCTCCATAAATATCTCTATTCCTGGGACTGGGTTGTAGCGTTGTACATTATCGACGCCTCTATGGTCGCAACCGATATGTTTCTATGCTACTACTATGACTGGAAGAACTCCAAGGATAGAGTAGTTAGGAATGAGGAGTGAGGAGGGAGGAGTTACGCAAAGCGTTATACCAACTCCTCACTCCTAACCCCTCACTCCTAACTCTTTAACGCTCTGTTTTCCCAACCAGCCCATACCGTATCAGCGCCATGACGGTCAGGACGACGTTGGCGCCGGTAAAGGCGAGAGCGGGAACGAGTCCGCCGGAGCCGGACGCGTATCCGTGCATTGCGCTGCCGAGCAGGTAGTTGACGCCGTACCACGCCATGAGAATCGCCAGCGCGCCGAAAACGGACGTCAGCGCCATGGTCATGTCGCGGTTGCGTTTGAACCAGCCCCAATGCCGGGCGTGAACGAAAATCAGGTAGACGAACATCGAAATCAACGCCCAAACTTCTTTTCTGTCCCACGACCAGAAGCGTCCCCAGGAGACGTCCGCCCAAAGACCGCCGAGAATAATCCCGATTGCCAAAAGCCAAATCGTGGCGGGAATGCACAGGTACATCAGCCGGGAAAGCGTAGACGTAATCGCCGGCGGGACGACTGCGCCGGATTCGTCTGTTGTGTACTTCCCAACGGTAAACGCAAAGAGCGACGCCGCGCCCAGCGCCCAAGCGAGCATGGCGGTTCCGTACCCGCCAACGATGCTAATAACGTGGACGCCAAGCCAGAAGTTGTCGCGAAGAATCGGCATGAGGTTCTTCAAACTGTCGTTGAACATGGGTGCGTGCAAAGCCGCCGCCGTTAAAAGCGTCGTCAGCGTGGACGCGCAAAGCAGCGGGACAATCGAAATCTGCGGCTTTTTGTTAGCGTTGGATTCAGCGTTACACTTTCGCGACATCATAAAGGGGAAGATGATTGTTCGCGGAACGTAAACAACGACGATTCCCAGCAGCGCCAGCGAAGACAGCCAGACGAGCAGGTCGGAAACGCACGGCAGCGCCGCTCCGTAAGCCAGACGCGGCAGAAGACTGACGGCGGCATATCCTTGTCCCGCCCCGTAAGAAACGAAGACCATCATATAAAACAGAATCGCGGCGAGAATCCAGCGGATAATCTGTAACAGCCAATACCGTTTCAGCGGGCAGCGGAATTGCAATCGCGAGTCGTTCCACGCCTGACGCATTCTCTCTGGATACGCCAGAGCAAGGGGAAGAATCAGTCCCAAAGCGCCAGCCATGAACGAAACGAACATAATCGTTTCAAACATGTTTGCAATCGGCGACCGGCTCATGATGTACCCGCGCAAGCCCAGTCCGAAACCGGAAAAAATAACTGCTATTGCCAGTAATACAACAGGAACGGCAAAGGCGAATTTGTTACGTTTCGGGAAGAACGCCAGCGCCAGACAGGCGACCGTCGCCAAGGTCGAGAAAACAAGCGACCAGTCAAACGGCTTGGTTTTATAGTACGTCTGTTCCCACTGAAGCAATTTATCCGCTTTTGGAGTTGACGGATAGCGTGACGCCTCAAGCGCCTGTTTATCCAGACGGCCTTCCGGAAGCAAGGCGTCCCGTTTGGCGTCGGCGTAACGTCCGAGGTCTTTCAAAGCGGTGCGGAGTTCTGCAAACGCGGCGGCTTGGTCTTTGGGGTTATTGGACGACGTCGCCTTGACGGCTTTGTCCCACGCCTTGCGGAACGAGTCGATTTTCGATTCCGGGTACCCGCTAAGAATGGATTTGTCCCCGTATAACAAAACGGTAATCGGCAGCCAGGCAGGGAGACGATCTTCCGGCGTTCGCCATAAATCGATTGTATCCGGATTGAGCGACGGAACCAGACCCGGCAGCCCGCCTTCGTCGTAGAGATGGTAACGAATCAGCCCCAGATCCGATTTTGTCTTTTGCAGTTGATCGGCAAGCTGCGAGTTCTTTTCAACCGCTCCAATCGCTTTATCGAGGGTTGACGAATACAGGTCAAGCAGATGCGTTATCGTTCCCAAAGATCTATCCATGCGCTGTGCGTTTTGATCGTTTTCGTCCGCCAGGAAAATCATTCGCATCGTTTCCCCATACTGGGAAAGCGATTGTGGAATCTGCTTCACAGCGTCGTCTGTAGACGTTGACAAGGCAGACTGCAATTGCGTCCCCCAGCTGGCAAGTTGATCCTGCAGAAGTCGGGCGGCAACAGGGGCGCAAGCCATGCGAGGGTTCTGTGACGCCGGCGGATAGAGCGTAATCTTTCGGTACAGTTCCATCGCGTCAAAGAGCTTTATAATAGACTTTTCCAGCTTGGATTGCTGATGTTGAATTCCCGCCCGCTGTTCTGTTTGAATCTGCAATTCGAGGTTGTAACGGTAATCCGGGAGAATCGTTGACTTTGACGCCTGTCGCGGCGAGACGTAATTTAACGCCTTGCCGTTCTTGTCCAACAGCGGGACGCCCAACAGACGCCGCAGGTCGGGATTTTTACATTCGATAAACGGGATATGCTCCCAGACTTCGGGTTCTAACTGCCAATGCATGTACAGTTCCAACGCGGAGAATTTCTTTGTCTTTCCGCCATTGATAAAATATCGGGTAATTCTATCAGCTGAGTCAGAAGACAGTTCCCCGGTTAATTGCGCTCCGTCAAGAGAAAACGATGGGGAATCCGTTCCGCAAATGTTCTTTACCGCTTCAATGGCGGCGGTTGACAGCGGCTCGACGCGTCCGGAATCCAGTACCGGCAGCGTGGATAGAGAAGAATAATCGTCCGCCAAAGCGTTTGACGACATCAGAGTTGACAGAGCAACAGCCAAAAGAATTCCCGCCATTGTAACGTTGGCACCAGACGTCTGTGACGCAGCAGGGACGTCTGATTTCTTTTCCATTTTCGGTTCTCTGAGATAATACAAAGCGCCAATTCCAGCGCAGATCATCAAACAGCCCAAGTAGAGCAAGCCGCGACCGGGATCGTAATTGACGGTAAACGTTGACGAGTAGAGTGGGGCGGACGCGTTGGTTTTTACCGTCTGATTTTTAACGATCCATTTTGCCAGTTGTCCGGATTTGTCTATTGGACCGTTAAACGAGGACTGATAAAGTCGATACGACTGCCCGTTGTTCGGATTGACGAAGTTGACCGGTTGATTGAGCTGAATGTTGACATGCTCAAACTTTTTCGCCTCCCCTTTGCTGTTTTTGGGATACTGCGCTGTTACGTCTGAAGAGTAATGGCTCGGCATGCTCGTTCCGGGGTCGAGACGTCGATTGAACCGTTCCAGCTGAAGATCGAAACCCAGGTCGACGGTCTTTCGTGGAATTGTCAGCGTCATCCAGAGGGTTAAGTCATTGCCAGTTTTAATGGGGATTGTCCAATAGTCGCTCTCGCGATACCATTCCGGAGGATTCATTGGATTGTTCACTCCTAACGTAATCCATCTCTGAGAGCATTGACCGTCGAAATCAACGCTTAACAGAACCGCTGCAGCGTCGTTTTCAGACGGTTTTTGTTCTTCCAGCGGCGTTTCTTGGTAGCGAACGCCGGGAGCGTCCATGCGGGGCTGAACGACGGCAGCGTACGGCTTTCCCATAAAAACAAGCTTGGGCGCTAAATAGGAGAATTCTCCTGCCTGAATGCGTTCTCCGTCTATTGTCCGATAGTACATGGTTCCGGAAGAATCCATCGCCAGTTCCAGACGCGGTCCGAGCAGTTTTGCTCTCATGGACGCCATCGGATTGGGACTGCCTGATTCGGAGGGCTTTTCTTCTGGCGATTCCGGACGGAAGTATTCTCCATAGACGTCATTTGTTGGGTCGTTCCGGTTGAATTCGGACAGCAGATTCAAAATCGTCATAGAACCGACGGTTTCAAACTGACCGGAAGCGTCTTTCTTCCAGACGTCAAAAACCGCAGCGCCCATTGCTTCTTCCATGTTAATCATCGTCAACGCGACGTCGTCGCCCAACGGGACTTTGGGCAGCGGAGCGTCGTCGCCGTTGCGAAGGTCTTGTATTGTTTTGCCTTTGGGTAAAAAGTCCGAAAGCGTATACTGATACGTCTTCCCATTGTGAACAAATGTGAATGTGTCCTCTGTAACAGCCTTGCTGGGAACGTTGAGAAAAGATCTCTTTTGAGCGTCCGACGTCAGACGTCGATACGAAACCTGCTGTTTGCCGGTCAAGCGGCTTCTCCCGATTAGCCCATCCTGAATGCTGCGGGCGGCTTGAAGATTGATTTCCGTCCACTCTCCTGAATCGGAAACGTTCTCCTCCGTTTCGGACTCTAACGCTGGTCGAACTGCCAGCGTGAGCGTTTGATCGACGGTTAGCTCCCGACATGGCTTTCGGAAGTCCATCATGCGAATCGTAAAGAAATGATCGTTAACCCTTTCAGAATAGATAATTTTACCGGGATCGGGTTTGACAAGTCCCCATGGAAACCAGCTCAACTTTTTGTACTCCGACCAGGAAAACGGACCCGGCTCAAATCGCCGAACGACTTTTGGCTCGTCGATAACAGGGGCTTTCCCGTTATTCTCAAAGGCGTCATTGCTTTTCTGAAAAACGTCTGCGGGATCTTCGGAAAAGATGCGAATGTTCAAAACATGTTCAGAGGAAACGGCTTTGCTTCTTTGGCAGCCTTCGTAGACGGTTAAGTCGGCTTCCCAACCCCAGATAAGACTAATCGCGCATCCCGCCAGCAGGACCAACACGCCGGTGTGGATAATCAAAAATCCGATTTTGCGCTTGGTCCATCGTTTGGGATTGAGGGCTGCGCAAAACGCGCTCACTGCCAGCGCTGCCAGCAAGACAATAAACCAGCCGGATCGATAAAAGCCCCACGTGGAACACTGCGATCCGTACAGAGCGTCAATTCGAGTCGCCCACGCCATCGCCGCTGTCAGAAGAATCAAAATCGCCAATCCAAAGGGCATAGATCCCAATATTCGGGTTATGGGATTCCATATAATCGATACAAAAAGGGAAGATTTTTCCTCGACGGTGTTATTTTCTTGCTGGCTCATATTGTTTAAGTTCGAAATATGTGTATAATATAAGGCAGTAGGCAAGAGGCAGTAGGCAGTAGTTTGACAACCCATAATCGCGAATGCCTCCCACTCAATTTTCCCTCCATTATACCAGCAAATTGCCAATTTGACCAGCCCCCCGCAGTAAATGCCTTCCCCAACCGTTCCTACCGTCGGTTCTTTGACGTCTGCTGAAATTCGCCATCGGCTGCGTTCAGAAGGTTTGCGCGTCCAAATGGGGCCGTTTGCGATTTGCATTCGGTCGTCGATGCCGGACATTGCGTGGAACATGGAAAACCTGTACAGGGATTATCCCCTTGCGGACAATCGCATGGCGGATTACAGCGTTTTGATAGATTACCCTCGCGGGCTGCGCCGATGGTATCATCCACAGGTGATTTTTGAGATTGACGGTCATATTCCGTACAAGCCGTATCCTGCCGCGGCGGCAATTGCGATGATGGAATGGGGGCTGAACTGGACGCTGTTTACCGGAGCGAATCAGTATCTGCTCTTCCATGCCGCGTCTCTGGAACGCAACGGCAAGTGCATTTTCATGGCGGGAAAGCCCGGCAGCGGAAAGAGTACGCTGTGTGCCGAACTCGCCTTGAAGAAAAATCCGTGGCGGCTGCTGACTGACGAACTGACTATCGTCCGAAAAGAAACCTTTGACGTCCTGCCGCTGTGTCGTCCGATTTGCTTGAAAAATGCGGCAATCGACATCGTCGCTCAACGACATCCCGACGCCTTTATCGGCAAAAAGAATCACAACACCGCCAAGGGAACCATCGCTCACGTTCGCGTCCCGACGGAAAGCCTCATTCGCATGAACGAGCCGTCGACGCCCCACATGATTCTCCTGCCTCAATACAAGCAGGGCGCCAAAACCGAATGGGCGGAACTGCCCCAGTCGGAAGCGATTATGCTTTTGGCGGAACAGTCGTTTAATTTCCAGACGCTCGGCGCTGCCGGGTTTTCAGCGATTAAACATATCGTATCCCAGTCGAAAATGTACGAAGTTGTTTACTCCGACCTCGACGACCTCGTTCCGCAACTGGAAGAACTGTTTGATGAAGAAGCGTTTGGCGCCAGCTCCATAATATGAATCCCGTACGCAATAGCGTTCTGCTGAAATACTGGAACGAACCGGACAGAGTTTGTCATTACTCTGTCGCGGAGTGGGAACTGTTTTTGCGTCAGGCGCGCAGTTCTCGCTTGGCGGGGCAGTGGGCGTATCGGCTGGCACAGCAGGAAAGTTTCGATCAGATTCCGGAACCGGCTCAAATGGCTCTGGACGCGGCATGGACGTATTCCGAACATCATCAGCGGGCGCTGATGTGGGAAATTCGTCAGGTGGAGAAAGTCCTTCATAACCTCGACTGCTTCAAGATTCTCCTCAAGGGCGCGTCGTACATCTATCAGGAAATGGAGTTCGCTCAGGGACGGCTCGTTTCCGATCTCGACGTCCTAGTTCCGAAAAGCGCTATTCAAGAGGCGGAAAAGACGCTCTTGGACAACGGCTGGGAATCTGGAAAATACGACCCCTACGATCAGCGATATTATCGTCAGTGGATGCACGAAATTCCCCCGATGGTCAACCTTCAGCGCGGCATGACGATCGACATGCATCACAACATTCTGCCGGAAACGTCGCGCCGCCATCTGGACGCTGCTCCGCTGTTCGACTCGGCGATAGCTCTGACTGTTCCAGAAAGCGTTCAAAAAGAGAACCCGTGGGCGCCGACCGCTTCCGGCTGGCGATCTCTGCAGGACGTAGACATGGTCATTCACGCCGCCGTTCACGCCTTCCAGGAAGGGGAAATTGACGGCTCGCTGCGCGACGTTGTCGATATTGACGGGCTTCTGCGCCGATTTAGCGGGCTGTCGTCAGACTTCTGGACGAGGCTTCTGGATCGCGCCCAATTCCTGGGGCAGACGCGCCCTCTGTACTACGCGATTCATTACGCTCACGAGATTCTCGACACGCCCATTCCAGACGAAATGGTCAAACCGATTCGCAAGATGGGACCCGGGCTGTTCGCCCGTTCGTTTATGGACGCTGCGGTGTTTCGCGCTCTCGCCCCGCCGACGTTTGAATTGCGTCCGTTCTCTGCAAGAGTTTCTTCGTTCTTTTTATACGCTCGATCCCATTACGGACGAATGCCGCTCAATCTGCTCATTCCGCATTTGTGGCACAAAGCGTTCCCGAAAGATAAAATTCCCGAACCGGACAACGACGGTCAGCCGATGGGCTAGTGAAGCTATTAGCAAGGACAATTTCAGAGCGTTCCCAGTTGATTAAATACAGTTCATTTTTGAAATGGGTGTGATAAATCTTGGGTTGCGAAGATAGACAGTTTTATTTTTGAACGCAGAGTACGCGGACTCCTCGCAGAGAGCGCAGAAGCAAGCAGACATGTGTCATTTTCGCCTGATTCTCAGGCTATGACACGATGTCCGCTTGCGATTTTAAAAATTTAAATAAATCGGACGGGAATCGTGTCGTAGCTAACGTAGTTAGCGTCGTCGCCACATTCCCAGTCCGTTTGCGTATTCTGCGAGTAGTCTGCGATCTCTGCATTCTCTTTTTTTATGATTTCATGCCCCGCAATTTTGAACGCACCAATTTGAAATCGCCCATCTGCCGCCCCTCTAGCAAGAAAAATAAAATATATTATAATAAGATATTGGTAAAAGAGCTAACTTAACTCTCAATACATTTTGGAGTCAAAATCATGTCCGAACCTACAATTCGCCCTAAACGGGTTATTTTGAAAATTTCCGGCGAAGGATTTTGCACCGCTAAAGCGCGTGGAATTCAAATGGACGCCGTTGTTCATATAGCAGAACAGACGGCTGCCGCAGCCCAAAGCGGTACGCAAATAGCTATTGTTCTCGGCGGAGGCAATATTTTGCGAGGAGCGCAATTCACTTCTGGAGCCACTCACATTCACGAGTCGACCGCCCATTACATGGGCATGATCGCCACTGTAATGAACGGCTTGGCTCTTCAGGACGCTCTGGAATCTCTCGGTCAGGAAACCCGCGTTATGACCGCCATCAAAATGGACGGCGTTGCAGAAGCGTACATTCGCCGTCGAGCGTTGCGCCATCTTGACAAAGGTCGAATTATCATTCTCGTAGCTGGCACGGGAAGCCCCTTCGTTACGACGGACACAGCCGCCGCTCAGCGCGCATTGGAACTCGACGCCGACATCCTGTTAAAAGCCACTCGCGTTGACGGCGTTTTCACCGCTGACCCGGAAAAAGACCCCAACGCCAAGCTGTACGACAAACTTACCTACGCTGAAGTTCGTCAGCAGAACCTTCGCGTTATGGATCAGGAAGCCATCAGCAAGTGCATGGAATATTCCATGCCGATTCGCGTGTTCAACTTCAAGGTTGACGGCAACATCGAACGAGCCGTTGCTGGAGAAGACGTCGGAACGCTGATCACGAAATAGTTAGGAATTAGGAGTGAGGAGTGAGGAGTTGACGCAAGCGCTTCAATAATTAATTCTCGCTACTCGCAACTCGCAACTTTTAAATAAGGAAATTCAATCATGTCAGAGGAAATTGTACTTGATGCGGAAGAACGCATGGAAAGCTCGCTTGCGCATCTGAGAGAAAACTTGAACGGCATTCGCACCGGTCGCGCCAATCCGGGTCTGGTTGACTCGTTATCCGTAACGGTTACTTCATACGGCGGGTCTGCAATGACGCTTAAATCGTTAGCAACCGTTTCCGTTCCGGAACCGTCGCAAATTTTGATTCGTCCATTTGACGTTGGCACGCTCAAGGATATCGAAAAGGCGATTATCAACTCCAACCTCGGATACGCGCCCAACAACGACGGTCGCGTGATTCGGCTTAACATTCCCGCTTTGTCGACGGAAGTTCGTAAAAAAATGTGCACGAGAATCAAGGAATTCTGCGAAGCGTGCAAAGTTGCCATGAGAAACGTTCGTCGAGACGCCAATAAAGCTCTCGATCAGAAAGAAAAGGATAAACTCATTTCCGAAGACGAACGCGATTCAGCAAAAGAATCAATTCAGAAATCTCTGAAAAAGTACGAAGAAAAGGCTGACGAACTGGCAAAAGCGAGAGAAAAAGACGTTATGGAATAATCTTCCGTTTTTGACAACGTATTGTCAATGCGAAAGTGGCGGAATTGGCAGACGCGCTGGATTTAGGTTCCAGTGGGAAACCGTAGGGGTTCAAGTCCCCTCTTTCGCATCTGGGGTATTTCGCCCATTAACCGCAGTCATCAAGCGTTGCCTGCGGTTGTGTTTTGTACAGAACAGTAGAGAAGAGAATGCAAGTCAATTCTACCCCGCAGCTATCAAATTGCGCCGATTGGCACAGTCATCTTTACGAACCGGTTTTTGACCTGGATCGGGACGACGTTATTGCCAGAGCAAAAGCGGTTGGAATAACGCGCTTTTGTTGTGACGCCAGCAAAGAATCGGACTGGATTGACATTGAAAATCTTTATAAACAGTATGGCAAAACAACGATCCGTCCGGGCTTTGGAATTCATCCCTGGTTTTCAGGCGCGACTCAACCCGGCTGGCAGGACCGATTGATTTCGAAACTCGATCAGTATTCAGACGCTGTCGTTGCGGAAATAGGAATAGACTGGATTCGTCGCGCATACGTTCCCTTTGACGTTCAGACGAAAACGTTTCTCGAACAGATGGAAATCGCCCGAGATCTGAATCGAAGTGTAACAATACACTGCGTTCGCGCCTGGGATAAAGCGCTCGCTTTGTTCAAGGACTTTGGACGTTTCTCTCCCGAGATGACGTTCCATTCGTTCAGCGGATCCATTCACGACGCTCAATGGCTTATGTTACATTATAACGCATTCTTTTCTTTTGGCGTTGAGATCCAAACCGGCAAAAAAGAATCGTTAGTCCAAACGTATAAATTTCTCCTTGACGGGGCTCCGCAAACAATTCGTTTTGAATCCGACAGCCCCTATATGCCATTGATCAAAGGAACGCGAAACGAACCCGCAAATATCAAAATACCATCGCTATAGAATGCGGATACCCGCAATTTAATGCGTGGTTGATTATACATTATATTGAATCTTTGATTTTTCTTGTACAAGATATTGAAAAAGTCTTTCATAAATCGATAAAATCGATACATTTGATACAGCTTGCAAAAACAGACGTTAACGCGTCGCATTACAAGGAGAAGAAACAGGACAATAGAGCAAACCAATTCGTTTTATCAAATCAGTTCAGATCGTCTGAAAGAGAAGGAGCTTTTTAGACGTTTCGGTTGATAAGCATACGTTTTGTTGTTGTCCTGTTTCAGGTCAGCGAATAATCGCTGGAAAGGAATTCCGTTTGTCATGTGCGCTAAACCGATGATTGGTCTGAACATGGATTATAGACCTTCTCGAAATGAGAACCCTGCTTTTAGCTTTCTTTGCTCAGGATATTATGACT
Organism: Thermoguttaceae bacterium; assembly: GCA_017447745.1. Classification (GTDB taxonomy): domain Bacteria; phylum Planctomycetota; class Planctomycetia; order Pirellulales; family Thermoguttaceae; genus RUG11551. The sequence continues at coordinate 19,422 of JAFSMW010000071.1, read as the reverse complement.
CTCTTATTCGTTGTGGGGCAATTCCAGTCGCCATTCCGCCTCTTGATAACGAGTCCGACGTTGAACAGCTTCTCAATATGCTTGACGCATTTGTAATGGTCGGCGGAGAAGACCTCGATCCCAATTTACAAGGATATGAACGTCATTCGACGGTTCGCGTAATGGATCGTAAACGCGAATCGTTTGATCGCTTGCTCATCGCTGAAATTTCTCGCAGAAAAATGCCGCTGCTTGCAATTGGATCCGGAATGCAGTTGCTCAACGTTTACGAAGGCGGTTCTCTTTACTTCGATATCTCTGAAGATCTTCCCAAAGCCTTGCCGCACATGTGCAAAGGCGGTTTGCTCAATCGACACGCTCTGACCATCAAACCGGGAACGTTTATGGAAACCATCTACGGCGACAGCGACATTCGCGTCAACAGCCGACATCATCAGTGCATTTGCGATGTTGCCGTCAATTTTGAGGCAACCGGCTGGTGCCCAGACGGGGTCATTGAAGTCATCGAATCGCAAGATCCGGAATGGTTTGCTGTTGGAACCCAGTTCCACCCGGAATGCAGTAAAACCGCCACCGCTCTGGACATGCGAATTTTTGAAGAATTCATTGCAAACATTACTGGAGAAGTTTTTACCGCCAGCGTTCTGGTCTGAACCAAAGCAACGGCGCGCCTTTTCTGTATGAAACCGGTTTTAGCGATATGCGTTGATGAATCTTGGAAGGAACGCTCCATATCGCTAAAACCTGTTTAGCTTACATTCTTTGCGAATATGTAACAAAAGACTCCCTGAAGAGCGTTTTTCCAGGGAGTTTTAGTATTTGTAACAGAACGGTTATTCTATTGACTATTCTTCTTCTTTTGCCGAGGCGTCCTCGTTGGCGGGAACGGGACCGTCGTCGCCGCCGGATCCTGAGCTTATCTGTTCCAACTGAGCCATCCATTTTTCGGCTTCAGCCTTGACGTTGTCTGACAGGGTTGGTTTGTTGAGCAGCTTTTTCAAAGACGCAATGAGCGGTTCGCTACGCTTTTTAAGGGCGTCGGGAGTAAGACTGCCAGAAGTCGCTTTGAATTTTTTGATATTGGCAATCTGCTTGGACAATTCAGCAACGTTTTTATCTGTTTGGAGAGGCTTCAAAACTTCATTTACGGATTCCTCTCCCGGAAGCCCCTTAACGGATTTACTGAGCAAATTAAGAATATCGTAATAGGCAGCGGGTTCCGCTTTCGCCTTTTCAAGGATTTCAGGCAACGTCGTTGTCAGATATTCGTCAACTGCCATTTTAACGGACTCTTGAGAACCAGGAGCGTCCGGATTCTTTTCGAGGCTTCTTTCGATTTTTCGGTATGGTCCCAGCCACGGTCTTCCCGGTTCGAACAAACCGTAGAATTCAATCTCTTTTCCAACTAAAGACATTCCTTCCAAGGGGTGCTTAACTGGCAGGCTCTTCATGCGCTTTAACATCATTGCAGCGGGAACGGTAGTCTGAAGAGTAAGATAGATTTCCTTTATGGATCCGGAGCCGATAACCTGTCCGCTAGCGTCCAAAAGAACGAAAGAGCATTGGTTCGCCTTTGGCATTTCTGATTGACAAAGCAGGTTTACGTACACCGGGAACATCGGTCGGCATTGACGAATCATGTTCATGGCTGATGTGTTATCCGTACCAACGTAGCTGCCGGCGACCGTAAAGACGCCTGACTTGCTTAACTGCATTTGAAGTTGATTGAGACTCTTGAAAGTTGCCGTAATCTCCTGAATACGGCGAGGTTCAGGACGGGAGCCTTCGCCTAATGTCCAATAGTACAACAGTACGATTTTGCCATCGTAAAAGGACGGATCCAGCTTTTTGGGCCAAACAGGATCCATGTCATAGTTTATGGTTGGCTTTTCTGCAGTTGCCGCAAAAGGCAGAAACAGCAGCGACAAAAACGCAAATGACAAGAAAAAGACGGTTTGTTTCATGATAACGCTTGGGGTTAAGGAGTTATGCCAGGATGAGAAAAAGAATCGATTCTTGTTTCTCATCTTTGAGGCGTAAATAACTAATACTGAATAACAACTTCAATCGTACTTTATTGTAAAACAAATTTCAAGTATCGACCAATATTTTTTATAAAAATTTTTGAAAATTTATTTTTCAAATACCTGGAGCGCAATTTCAATTTTCCCAAACGGAGCATTGACCTGAACGCCCTGAACGTACGGTCGAATCGTTTCAATGGATTCTTTTGCGATTGCAACGCCCTCTGCCAGCTGCCCTTCGCGGGTTTCCTGTGCTTCCATACGATCCATAATAGACTTGGGAATCTCGACGCCGGGCACTTCGTTTTGAAGGAAGGACGCGTTGCGGAAACTCGCCAACGGCCAGATGCCGGCAACAACCGGCAATCCAGTTGATTTAATCTGATCCAGCATCGCCAGCAGAGCTTCCGGATCAAAAACCGGCTGAGTAAAGATGAAATCAGCTCCTGCTTCGGCTTTCATGAACAGACGTTCTACTTCGCGCTTTTTGTCTAACGCCGTTGGGTCGAGTCCAACGCCAATGGCAGCATGAGTTGGCGGGGTAATCGCCTGACCGCCCAGGTCGATGCCCTGATTGAGGCGTTTTTGAATCCCGACGGCGCCGATTGAGTCGGTATCGAAAACGCCGGTAGCGTCTGGGTATTCTCCCAGCTTGGGCGGGTCGCCTGTAATAAAGAGCAGGTTTGTGATATTGCACGCTGCGCACGCCAGCAAGTCTGCCTGAAGACCGATGAGGTTTTTATCGCGGCAGCAGCAATGCAAAATCGCTTCCATGCGGGCTTCTTTTTGAATTCTGTCTGCTGTAATGAGCGGAGAGATTTTGCTTGACGCCCGAGGTCCGTCTGGAATGTTGATGCAATCAACGCCCGCTTGGTACAGCGTTCGGCATTTTTGAATCGTCCCGGACAAGTCGTAACCTCTTGGCGGAACGAGTTCTACGCTTGTAACCCATTGTCCGGTAGCTAGTTTATGAGCAAATCTTGACCGGTTGATCAACGGGATTTCTTCCTGCGGCTGAGCGGCGATGGAAGCGGTAAAAGTGTGTTTGCTCTTTTGCGCTCTTGCCAAGGGCTTGATAGCGTCAGCAGCGTTTTTGATGTGCGCTGGAGCGATTCCGCAGCAGCCGCCAATTGCCGCTGCACCGAGATTGACGTAACGCTGAGCGTACGTTGTGAAGTACTCCGGCGTCGACATGTTGATGTATCGGTTTTCGACGCTTTTAGGGATTCCTGCGTTCGGCTGAACGATGAGCGGTTTTTTCACCGCGTTAATAACCCGTTCGACAGATTCCAGCATCCCATCCGGTCCCTGACCGCAATTCAAGCCCCACGCAAAGGGTTGATGTGGGTATTTGCTCTCGTCGTCCAGACAGGCGACGACGGACTCGACGGTTTCTCCGGAAATTGTCTCGCAGTTTTTAACCGGCGCGAATGAAATCGCGTACGGGAACGGGTTTCCCTCTTGAGACAGTTTTTGCATAGCAAGAGCGGCAAATTCGATAGCGGAAATATGAGGCAGCGTTTCAAAAAGAATGAAATCACAACCCGCCTCAATCAACGGACGAACCTGTTCCAGAATAATCTCGACTGGATCGTCGGCGTAACTTAGCAGCGGCCCGACGTCTCCTGCCACCCACGCCTGGCTTTCGTGCTGAGCAATAACCTGTCGGGCGATTTCAACGCCAGCCTTGTTGATAATGGCGGTTTTGTCTCGCAAGCCAAACTTCTCAAGAGCCAACGGGTTTGCTCCGTACGTATTGGTTGTGATAACCTCTGCGCCGGCGTCTAAATATTCGCTCTCAATTTGACTGATAAGCTTTTTATCTGTCAGATTGAGTTCCTCGTAGCAGCGATTGGTAAAGATGCCGCGAGAGTACAATTCGGTACCCGTCGCGCCGTCAAAAATAATCAGCGTATCTTTGATAACGTCAGTAATCTTTTGCTGAGCCATAAATGGGGGAGGGAATAGGGAATGGGGAATAGGGAATAGTTAGCTGCTAGCTATTAGCTACTAGCCATTAGCTTGGGTATTGACGCTTCTCGGCGTTATTTGTTAAAGTTTGAATCAAAAATCACAAAGCTAGGAGCTAGAAGCTAGTAGCTAAAAGCTGACTTGCAACTTTCTATATATTATATTTTATTCTATATTTAACTTTTGTCAAAGCCGTTTAACGCAGAAAAACTAAAAATCGAATTATTTTTTAAAAAAATCGAGAATCCCCTTGAAAAATCTCCCATAGGGAAGTATAATTAATAAAAAAGATGTATAAAGTGAGAACGCTTCGCGTCAACTCCTCATTCCTAATTCCTAACTAACTCAAACTCCCATGCCAGTATCCGTACACGATTTACCGTCATTGGTTCAGAATTTTCAAGCCGATTTTACGAAGATAGAAACCGAGCTTTCCAAATATGTCTTGGGTCAGTCTGAAGCGATCCGATACGCTCTGACGGCTCTTTTCTGCGGCGGACACATTTTATTGGAAGGCGCGCCTGGCGTTGGAAAGACCTGGTTGGCGCGCTGCTTGGGCGACGTCTTTGACGCTCATGCCAGCCGCATTCCGTTCACGCCAGACCTCATGCCGTCAGATATTATCGGGTCTTACGTCATTATGGAAGAACAAGGGCGCAGAACCTTTGAATTCCAGCGCGGTCCGATTTTTGGGAATTTTATTCTTGCGGATCAAATCAACCGCGCCATGCCCAAGACGCAGTCTGCTCTTCTGGAAGCCATGGAAACCGGACAGGTTACCGTTTCGACTGAATCGTTCAAAATGGAAACCCCGTTCATGGTCATGGCGACTCAAAATCCGTTGGAAATGGAAGGAACATTCCCGCTTCCGGAATCTCAGGTTGACAGATTCTTCTACAAAATCAAAATGGGTTTGCCGAGCGAAGACAGCATGCTGAAAATCGCCATGGATTCGACCAATACCGAAAAGCTCAAACCCGCTAAGGTTTGCGACGCCAACCGTTTGGCGAAGCTCAAAGAAATGGTTCGCGCCGTATCAATTTCCAGCGATCTGGTAGCCAGCATCGTCAGATCGGCGGTTGCAACCAATCCTCAATCGACCAATTCCAAACAGGTCAAGCAGTACGTTCGTTACGGCGTTGGTCCGAGAGGAATTCAAGCCGCCGTTATGGGCGCGAAATTCAACGCTCTGGTTGAAGGGCGCTGCGACTGCAATAGAGCCGACGTTAAAGCCGCTATCCTGCCGGCGTTTCGACATCGCATTTTCCTCAATTACGAGGGTATTGCCGAAATGATCAATACAGATACGCTGGTTGAGTATTGAGGCAATAGGCAGTAGGCAGTAGGCAATAGTTTTTTAGACGCTTGCGTACTACTACTGTCTCTTGCTTAATACCCCCTCGCAGTTAATTGCGAATTGTGAAAAAGCGCGAAGCGCGTCCCTACTGCCTATTGCCTACTGCCTACTGCCTACTGCCTACTGCCTACTGCCTATTATGAAACGCCTTTTCCTACTGCCGATTCTGTTGGTTTTATCCGGTCTTTGCTGGGCTGACGGGAAGTCCGAAAACGAACCGTACATTCCGTCCAATTCCGAGAATGCGCCTGCAATGGCTCCCGCTCAGCAGAAAGCAAAGCGTTCTGTTGTTCCTGATTTAAAGGGGGAGGAACTGAAGGCTTATGGAAAACAACTCCTGATAAAGTGGGTTAAAGCGCGCGACATGGGCGAGGACAGCTGTCGTCAAGCGGCTCGCGAGTATATCGGAGTGATTTTGGCTATGGCAAAAGACGACAAAATGGACGTCAATTCCAAAAGAATTTTAGACGACCAAATCAAAACGCGTCTTCGATCTCTTAAGGCAACCATTGGCGCGTATAACAAACGCCATCGAATGGAACGCTTGGCGGCAGAAAAAGCGGCTAGAAAGGCAGCGGGGCTTCCTGCACGTCCGCAATCTATCAAACCGCGTCACAACAACAATCAAAACAACGACGGCATTCTGGCTCAGCAGGGCGATTTCGCCAATATCCTTGGGGAAAACGCTAAACAGGTTGACTACGAAAAAGAGGGCGAAGAACTCGTCGAACTGATTCAGAAAACCATTTGCATTGATACGTGGGAAATCAACGGCGGAAATGGTACGATTTATTATTACGGTCCGACTAAATCGTTGGTTGTCAATCAGACGGCTGAAGTTCACGAAGAAATTTCAGCCCTTTTAGAACAGCTTCGCAGAGCGGGGAACTGATTGTTGTTTATAAAAATTAAGCGCGGCATAAGCCGCGCTTTTTTTGTCTTTGTTTAACTATTTCTTGGCTTTCGTTGTTTTAGACTTTTTTGTCGTTTTGGCGGCTTTGGCGTTGTCTGCTTTCAGATCGCAGAACAGTTCGTAAGCCTGAGCTGGAGAGGCGTTGTCGTGAACGACGCTGCGAATCGCTTGAATCATGGCAATCGGGTCTTCGGACTGGAAGACGTTTCGACCCATGTCGACGCCGGACGCGCCTTGCTGAATCGCCTTGTACGCCATCGTCAGAGCGTCCTTTTCGGGCAGCTTCTTTCCACCGGCGATAACAATCGGAACCGGGCAGCCGGCAGCGACGTCTTCAAAGCCGTCTTCGACGAAATACGTCTTGACCAAGTGTCCGCCGAGTTCAGCAATGATTCGAGTCGCCAAACCGAAGTAGCGCTTGTCGCGAGCCATGTTCTTTCCAACTGCGGTAACGCCCAGCACCGGAATACCGTACTTGTTGCCCAAGTCAACCAGCTTGACGAAGTTTTCGATGTTGTTGCGTTCGTTGTCTGAACCGATGCAGACCTGAACAGCCATGCACGTTACGTTCATGCGGATAACTTCTTCGATGTCGACGCCAATGCATTCGTTGACAAAAACATTTTCATCGAGAATGGTCGTACCGGCGGAGCAGCGCATTGCAACGGCTTTGTCGCAATCGCTGGGAATGCAGGAACGAAGAGCGCCGCGAGCGCACATAAGGCAGTCAGCGTAGGGAACCAACGGGGCGATGGTAACGTCAAGGCGTTCCAGACCCGTTGTCGGACCGTAGGCGTAGCCGTGGTCAAACGCCAACATAACGGTATGACCGGACTTCGGGTTGAACATTCGGGACAGTCTGGACTGCATGCCCCAATCGTACTGATCCAGTCCCTTTAAAAAGAAACTGTGTTTAGCGGCTGGAATGTCAGTGTAAAAATTCTTTTCTTTGGTACTAGTGTCTGCGCCTGGCATAACTCAACTCCATGAATAAAGTGAAAAAATGATATTCTATCAATGGCAAACGATTGACGAATTCAATTAAAACAAAACCTGCTTTGGAATTGCCATCGTTCTTTAATCGCCTACATAATATTATGTATTATACAAAAACTATTTTAGTTGTCAATTCCCTAAAATAATATATATATTCAAATATTGAATGATGTTAATAAGGAATGGAATTCCCAATAAAAGGCTTCTCTCGCTATTGTTGTCTTGCCCATAGGGCAAAGAAGAGCAGCGCCCAGAGTCGGTGTGAATGGTCGAATCGTCCGCTGATGTGTTCTTCCAGCAGTTTTGTTCCCGCTTCCGGTTGGAAGACGCCGCTTGTTTTGAACTCTTGTGATGAAAACGCGTCTGCCGCCAGGTCGTGAAGCGGTCCGGATTTGAACCATTTGTACAGCGGGACGCCAAAGCCTTGTTTTTTTCTGGTTTGAATGTCTTTGGGAAGGAATCGGGAGAATGTATCGATAAACATCTGTTTTGTCTTCCCGTTTTTCAGACCCCAGTCTTGCGGGAACGACGACGCCAGTTCAATCACGCGGCGGTCGAGAATCGGGCTGCGCCCTTCGAGCGAATTAGCCATGGCGGCGCGGTCGACTTTGACTAAAAGACATTCCGGCATGTACGTCTGCAAGTCCATTAACGAAATCTGTCTTGACGGCTGAGATGAAATCGACGGATCGAAAAATTCCTTTAAGTACGACAGAGCAGGGGGCTGACCGGGAACGGGAGCGGACTGCTCAATTTGGTTTTGGAACTCGGCGCTGAAAAGCGTCTTTCTTCGCGGAGCGTTATAAAAGCTTACCCAGTCCAGATAGCGTTCAACAGGGTTCATTTGCAGACATTCCGCAAACCGCCGCGCTTTTCTCAACAGAGAGCCCTGTTTCAGGTTTGGCGGGAGAACGGCGCAGACGGTTTTTCCTATAATGGATCGCATAAACGCAGGGCAGAATTTGTCTGCCAGAGCCGCAATTTTAACCGCCTTGTAGCGGTCGTAGCCGAGAAACAGTTCGTCCCCGCCGTCCCCGTTGAGGGCGACTGTTACGCTCTTTCTGGACAGGTTGCATACGTACCACGTTGGCAGAGCGGAGGAGTCTGCAAATGGTTCGTCGTAGTACGAAACCAGATCGGCAATCATGGCGGTGGAGTCCGGCGTAACGCGAAGCTGAGTATGATCGGTTTTGAGGAATTGAGCCGCTTCCTGAGCGTACGACGTTTCGTCAAAAGTCGGGTCGTCAAAACCGATGGAAAACGTTTGAATCGGTCGACTGGAAATGGACTGCATAATCCCGACGACAATCGTCGAATCGATTCCTCCGGAAAGAAACGCGCCTAACGGAACGTCTGAAATCATGCGGTCGGAAACCGCCTGAGTCAGTACGTCGTTTAAGCGGCGCTTGGAATCTTCATACGATTCTTTTCTTTCTTCAAAAGATTTTCTGCCGGCGGCTATCCAGTCACGAACCGTGTTGGGATAAACGGAATTGACCGACAATTTTTCGTTTGTTACAGAAATTTCCAAAATCTGTCCGGCGCAAAGCTTGCTGACCCGTTTGTAAATCGTTCTTGGCGCGGGTAAATATTGCAGCGTGAAATATTCGTCAACGGCGACAGGATCAATTTCCGATTTGAGCGTTTCGTCTGCCGCGACTACGGCTTTGAGTTCCGAGGCAAAAATAACTCTGGCATCGTCCAGAGCGTAATAGAGCGGCTTTTTACCAATCGGATCGCGAGCTAAAATGAGCTTACGGTTTGCCTTGTCCCAAAGAGCAATGGCGTACATGCCCAACAGCTTTTGAACGAAATCCAAGCCGTATTCCCGATACAGGGGGGCTATAATCTCTGTATCGCACGTTGTTTTGAAAACATAGCCCTTCGATTCCAACTCCGTTTTCAATTGACGATAATTGTAAATCTCGCCATTGTAGACGACAATTATGGTTTCTCCGGAATTGTCGATTTGCGGTTGATGTCCGCCGGCGACGTCCAAAACGCTCAGACGTCGATGACCCATGCCGACGGTAAAGTCAGACTGTCGTTCGTAAAATTCTCCAGAATCGTCGGGTCCGCGGTGTTTGAGAAGGTCTGTAATATACGATAACCTCTCCGGCGAAATGGCAGGAGAGGTTGAACGATTAAGGCTGATAAAGCCGGTTATTCCACACATCATAGGAATTGAGCGGAGCAGAGAAAATTTAAGTATTATTTACGCTTGTGTTTGCTGGTGTCGTTTGGATGAATCAGGATTTTATTATCGTGAGAGGAAGCATAATATTCCTGATTCTCTCTTCGTTTGTTGTAACGATCGTAAAAGTCTTTAGTGTCTCCAAAAGCGGTTCCGGATTGCAATGCGCCGTCGGCTTCCATTTTTGCAAAAACCGCCCAGCCGCCGGTAAGGGTTGGATAATTGTGCATTCCCCAATAGTTGGGCTGAAGCGGAGCTGTGTAAAGCGCATAAACGGAAAACGACAACATGGTAAATCCCAAAATGACAGACAGACCAACGCCGACCCATTTGTCAATAATAGCAGGGAACCAAACGCGAACAACGCTCAGTTTGTTGGTCAAAAATCTTAATAAGGCATACACTGCGATAAATATGAGCCAAATCGACAAAAAGTCGAGAAGGTACGTATACGAGGGGGCCATGCCTTCCAAAGCGTCTGCTAATGTTTCGAAATAGGTTGTTGCAATCAATCCGGAAAAGATCAGATTGAACAATCGAATCAGGTTTGTCCAAATGCCATCCCGGACGCTAAAGGCAATTGTTACGCCCAGGATAATCATCATCAAAATAAAAAATACCATTTAAGCATCCTCAATTATAGGAGAACGGAAAACCACAGTCAGTTGAAACTGACTGTGATTATTATATGTCAAACGATTAGTCGTCAATGCCGTACAGCTTAAGCTTGTTGGTGCATTCCGTAGCGCGCTGCGTCATTTCCAGCTTTTTCCAAAGCGTACGAAGATTCTTCAACGCTTCGATGTGACTCTGAACGTCTCTGGAATAGAGCAGGTCAACCTGGAGGAAGTCAACCAGCGCGTCCTTGTCCTGACCGCCAGCCATATGAGCAAGCCCAAGGGTGTTGTATCCCAAAGCGTTAATGGCGTAATCCTCCGGCGGAGCGTTCTGAAGAATGGATTCCACGTCTTTTACAGCTCCTTGATAGTCGCCTGAAAGAGCTTTGCACTTCGCCAGCCCCATTTTAGCCAAAAGCTTCTGACGTTCTCCCGCAGAGCTCTTGTCTTCCATAGCGAGAATTGCCTGATAGGCTTTTTGAGCGTTTGTAATATTGTTTTGCGACAGGAAAATTTTACCCATTGCAGACAGGGAACGCATTTTGACGTCGTTCCAAGGCGCTTTATTGAGGTTTTTATACATATCAGCCGCTTTTTTCAAACTGGCTTCAGTATTGATGGCAACGTAAAGGTCGCCGGTCATTTCGCAGGCGTCAAAGTAATGATAACTCTTGGGATACTTTGTAACGAACGCCTCACAAACTTTGGCGGCTTCGGTTTTAGATACGGCTCCACCGCTAAGAGCAATATTGGCTTTTACTCGAGCGATGAGGTAGTCCATTTCCTGGTTGAGCATTGGGGAATTCCCAATTGTACCGCGGACGTCTGGAGTAAGCAGTTCCAAAGCGTCTTCGTTAGAGCCGCTTTCGATGAGGGAACGAACTTTGGGAAATTGAGCCGGTTCGCGATTGAACGAAATGTTCTTAATTTTGTTGACCGGAATAACTTCTTCAACGCCACGGTCTTCGACAGTCAGTTCAGTCGCTGTCATGTTGGTGATTTTGCACTTAGTTGACTTGTTTTCCAATTGAACGGTGTCGTTCTGAGCCAAAGCGGCAGATCCGATAACAAAAATCGCGATCAAGGTCAAAAACAGTTTTTTGAACATGAATAACTCCCTAAATATAATGTGTGAAAATTTCAATTATGCTTACACAAACGAGCTGAGTAATCTCAGTTATACGATGCCATTTTATTTATCCGTCGGATTTTGAGGTTTTTCCGAAGGCTGCGGACCAGCGCCGTTTGGACGCGGAGCCGGTTTTCCTGTCGGCTGCTGCCCAGGTCCTGCTGGACGCGGAGCCGGTCTTCCGCCGGGCTGCTGTCCTGGTCCTGCCGGACGCGGCGCCGGTCTTCCGCCAGGCTGTTGTCCTGGTCCTGCCGGACGCGGCATCGGTCTTCCGCCGGGTTGCTGTCCTGGTCCTGCTGGTCGCGGAGCCGGTCTTCCGCCAGGCTGTTGTCCTGCCGGTCCTGGAGCGGGTCTTCCAGCTGGCTGAGCGGGCTTTTTGCCAAAATCGAAAGTAAATGCAACGTCTTCCTGAACTGGGCCAATGCCAAGATTGATCTTGCCTCCGGGCGCAGGAGCGTCGCCAGCGCTGAATCCTGCCAGTCCAAGGTCGATCTTTTCCATCGCTTCGCCTTCTGCCTGGTCAAATCCAAGATCAACTTTGCTATCGAATACTTCTGATCCAACAGCAATGCCGCCATCGGTAACGTTTACAGTCTGCTTTTCGACCAACTTCTTTTTCTTCGGAATGAACATAAAGATGATAATAATCAATCCGACCAAGCCAATGCCGCCCAGAATACTGTACATAATAACAGGGTTCATTGGTTCTTCCGCGACAGCTTCTTCTTCAACAACCGGCTTGGGCAAGAGCGATTCTGGAGGAGCAAATCCGCTGGCAGGTTTGCCCAATTGTTCCTGAACCTTACGGAGAAGACTATCGTAGGATTGCAAGATATCGGCGTTGCCCATTATTTCGGTATCGTCTTTGCCGGTCTTGTACTTGTCATAGTCCTCCCGAAGCATCGTCTCGATTTCCTTAAACAGCTGGAGAGCTTTTGGAGGAATGTTCAAATTGGCGTCTTCGTTCTCCGCTGGTTTTTCAGCCTCGACTTCTTGAGTCGTTTGAGTTGACTTGGGAGAATCGTCGTCCGCCGCGGCAGGAGCTTCTTCCTGCTCAGACGCTACGGCTTCTTCAGCGGCAGGAGCTTCTTCCTGCTCAGACGCTACGGCTTCTTCAGCGGCAGGGGCTTCTTCCTGCTCAGACGCTACGGCTTCTTCATCAGCAGGAGCTTCTTCTGTTTCGCCAGCCGTTGTTTCAGAAGCTGAATCAGCGGCGTCTTCGTTAGCAGGCTCTTCCGCAGCTGGCTCTTCAGCTGCATTCTCTTCTTGCTGTTGTTCTTCAGCCGGAGCTTCTTCCTTCGGTTGAGCTAAAGCGATTTCCAATAAAGCCATATTGTACTTGATTTCGGCAATAGACAATCTGGCTTGCAGATAATCAATGAGCTTGTCTTTATCGGGATCGGAATTGCGAATAGGCTCTCCCTTATCGTTGGTGAGAGTCTTTAAATAACCATACCAACCGATGAAGATTTGTTTTCCTGCATCGTTAGTGCGACTGGGGTCTCCATTAAGCGAAAGATTATACAATTCCAACGCCTTTTCCGGATTCTCTTTTTCGGTTTTTGCTCCCCACTTGGAATAGTATTCAGCCAAAGTAGGTTGAATTTCTTCCAGGTTCTTTTTACTGAGCTTCATCGCGAAAATACGATCGGTTGCTTCTTGATAATTGCCCTGAGCGGCAAATCCCATAGCCGTTTCCAATTCAGAGAAACCTTTGACTGAAACTTCAGGATTGATTTCTTTCATCTTGGAACGGACTAGCTTGAGCTGCGTGTCGTACTTTTGGAACGTCTCTTCGTTATTAAGCGTTGGGAATGAGCTGTGCGTTGAAAGCAAAATCTTTTCTGCATTCTCTAACAACTTCAATTTTTGTGCGTTGTCTTTCAGCGCTTCCGCCTGTTTAACATAAATTTTAGGAATAGTTAAACGAGCTTCGTAATACGTTTCTATAACACGCGGATCCTGCGAATGCTTTTTGGTGATTTGTTCTTGCATCTTGTTAGCCAAGGAAGTCCAACCCCAAATAGCAGGCTTATTGTTTTGTTTTGGATCTTTCTGATCGGAAGTGGCAAAATCTTTTCCGCATCCAACCAAAGCCTTTTTCAGATAAGCCGCCGCTTGTTCCTGATTGGCGGTTGTTTCGCTCCATGCCTGATAGCAACGCGCGGCTTCGGCTTGAAGGTCAATATTATAAGGCGTTTTGGAGAGAATCGCGCCTATCTTTTTGATGGCTTCCTCATATTGTTTGCTGGATACGAGGCAACAAGCCAGACGTTCGTCAATAATACGAGCTGTCAACTCCGGATTCTTTTGAACAAAATCTTTATCTGCCTTGAGTTTTTCCAGAATTTTCCCATAGGTGTCAATGGCTTTACCAAAAAGATCCTTTGCCTTATCGTTGACTTCGTTACTTTCAGAAACTTCATTTTCACCCAAAGACTGGTACGTTTGAGCAACCCAGTACATTTGCCCGAACTTGATATCTGGGAGTTCAGAAATCTTTTTCAGGAAGACTTCAAACCCTTTTTCCAGAGCGTTAGCCTTGTCCTTTTGCCCTTCACGGTTAAAGACTTCAAGGTTTTCCTTTAATTCCAATCCCAGAGCAATATAAATATTGGAAAGCTGTTCTTCTTTGGATTTTCCGTTTTCAGCAACGCTTTCGGACTTCTCAACGCGACTTTCCAGCAAGTCCATAATGGATTGAGCGTCGTCGAGCTGCTGAGCGGCAACCAAAGCGCGCAGAGCAATTCGCAAAGCGCGAATGTCCATTTCGTTTTTAAGAACCAGCGGCGAGTCCTTTTTAATAAGGGTCAAGGGACCAAATTGAGGATCGTTGAGCAGTTCCAGCGCGCCGGCTGCATCGCCTGAATTGAGCTTTTGGTTTGCCAGAGTAAACGCAGCAGTAACCAGGTTGGGAGACGGTTCTTCGTCAGCCTTCATGTTCTTTTTCATGCGGTCAATGCCGTTTTGAAGAATTGTCTGAGACGCTTCCTTAAAACGGTTCATTTCTGCTATATGCTTTTCACGTTCTTTTTCTGACTTGTTTTGCATGTCAGCGCGCATACCGCGCAGATAGTTGTTCCACAGCTGATTTCCAGTACGAATCTCGCAGTTGGCGCGGAGGTCTGAATCTTCGGAAATCCTTTGCATGGCTGCTTCGCCTTTTTTGGTGTTGCCAATGTCAATATAAGAGTCGCAAACGCTTGACCAGGCGCCGTCTGCCATTTCAGGGTCTTTACCGGCGGTTCTGGTTTTGATAATATCAGCCAACTTTATCATCTTCGAAAGCTCAAATCGCGTGGCTTCCTGAATGGCTTCATCGGATTTGCCGTCTTTCCGCATTGCCTGAACCATTGTAGTGAAATGGTTACGAAGAATCTTCATCTCCAAATCCGCCATTTTTTCGCACGTCGGGTCGGTTGAGTAGTTCCGAACGACGAAGTCGGCAAGCATGATCGCTTTATAGTTGTCCTGCTTGAGGAACATCATATAGACGGCGAGAAAACGATTGGAGTTGAGGACTCGCAAATCGGAACCGGAAATGGTAATCGGACGGCGACTTTCAATCAGATAGTAATATTTGAGGTATTTGTCGCCCACGTCAAGCATTTTCTTTTGAACTTCCGCTTTTTGTTCTTCCGTTTGAGCGGCAGCGGAAGAGGTTTGAATGTCGGCAATTTCTTCTCGAATCTTGTCAAGTTCTTTACACAGTTCAGCATAAGACATCTTTTCTGGCGGAATGTTTTCTACCGGACCGACAACGCCCAATTTTGATTTGATTGCCTTGGCTTCTTCTTTGAAATTTGTTCTGCCAAGAGTCTCAAGAATATCAAGCGTGTTTTTGGTCAGAACAACGTTCAAACGCGCTTTCTTCTGATCTTCGGGCAGATTGATAATCTTTTCAGCCGCAACCTCGCAGCTTGCCAACAAAAGCTGTTGAACAAGGAGCTGATTGAGTTGGCTGGCGTTGTAATCCTTTTCGTACCATTCGCTAAAACGTTGCAGCGCCTGATCGAGAATTTTCGTTTTCTTTTCTGGCTCTTTATCGTTCTTGTATTTTACAGCCGACTGCATATAATACAACAACGCTTCATTACGCATGGTTCGGTTGGCGTTGTTGTTTTCCAACGTAAGCGTTTCGTCGAAAATGCTCAAAGCGCCTTTGTCGACTTTATTGGGGTCGTCAAATTTCCCCATATCCATCATGATTCGCCCTTCGCGAACTCGAGCGTATAAACCTGCGATATACGGCGGTTCTTTAGTACCGTATCTTTCAAAAATCTTGTTATATTCTTTTTGTGAATCTTCAAGATTCTTTTTATATTCTGCAGAACTGGTTGGATAGGTCTGAGCAATTTCATAATAAGCGCCTGCTACTGCCAGCCATGCCTGAAGATAGTCTGTAACCGCTTCGTCAAATTCTTCGCCAGATTCCTTCTTTTCTTCTTTCAGCTTTTTAAGGACGTCATAAGCGCGGGTCTTGTTGGCAAGGAATTCTTTTTGGGCAGACGCAAACGAATCGCGGGAAATTTTCATCCATTCATCGCGCTGTTCCAGCTTTTTATTGGTGGACTTGACAGACAAGTCGCGATAAATAGTACCCCGCGCCATCATTAAAGAAGCGTACTGGCTGGAACATTCTCGAACGCGAGGATGATTAGGATTTTCCTTAATAAACCTTGCAAAGCATTCATAAGCGGCGTCAATCTCTTTGAGCTGATCGTCCTGAGACGACTGAATACTGGAATTGAGCATGTGAAGCCGTCCCATTTCCATATAGTAAATACTTTTGTATTCTTCTGGAATTGATCCATCGTTATAAATTTTTTCCAAGTAGTAAATGGCAACGTCCGGATACCCTTGCGAGTTGTTATCCGTTTCTGTAAGAGCGTTGACAAATTTTTCAGCCTGCGGCTGTGGAACGGCGGCATAAGACAATGCGCTTGTCAAGTTCAAAGCAATAATACATGCTGCGACAAGGGAAACGCATGAAAAAGGAAAAAAAGTTCGAGCAGAACAATTCATGGATATAACCTCGTTTGGATATATGAGTACGAATGCGAGTTGAATTTTAACAATACAAAATATAAATAGCGCTTGTTTTGTAAAGACAATAAAATTCAACTTCAATATCAAATATAAATCTCTATCCTTTAAATTTAAACAGTTTTTTACGAATAGCAAGACGCCTTTCAAGAAAAAATCCCCATTTTCGAAGAAATTTTTGATTTTTCTTGACTTTTGGACTCAAATTAGCAAATATTTCTCTGTTTTCAGGTTCATAATTCGTCTAATATTGTAAAATGATAATAAATGTCAGTGTTGAGCAATTTCGACATGTTGTTTCCTCTTTCTGGCTTTTGCTGGGGAGTTGCATGATTTACACATTATATATAATTTGTTATGGCTATTAAGATTTTTAATGTTAAAGCGCTTCTAATTGTTTTGGCTATCGGCGTCGTTGTTATTGTAGCTACTGAAATGATGCATCCAGAACGATGGTCCTGGATGACTCAGGAAAACATTCCTGGCGAAAACGTCGAGATCAAACCTTTGGAGCAGAGGGTTTACTATCCCGGCGTGGATAAAGACGCTCTTCAAAACATTGTAGACAACAGTTATTGGGTGTCGTCAGATTTGCCTGCCTGGCAGAATCTTGTTAAAATATTGCGCGACGTTCCGCAGTCGGAACTGAATAAATATTCTTTTGGACACGTTCCGTACGTTCAGCTCAAGTCAACCCCGAAGGCGTTTCGAGGAGTATTAATTAATGTCCGCGGGAACGCTCGACAGTGCATTCCGATCAAACAGACAAATAAAGACGTTGACATAGAGTATATTTATCAAATAGCCGTCTCGCCGGACAGCTCGCCTTCCGAGCCAATTATCATTAACACTCTTAGCATTCCTTCGGGATTTCCGACGGGCGAAGATATTGAGCCGCAGAGGATTGAATGCACCGGGTTTTTCATCAAACGCTGGGCGTATCCGGCTCAGGAAGACGTTTTGACGGCTCCGTTGGTTATGGCTAAAGAGCTTTCCTGGCAAGAACCGATTAAATCGGCTGCAACAAATAATGAACCGCCTTTTTGGCTCATTATAGGAATTATCATTTTGGGCGCAGTGGGTATTTATATGCTTATTGAACTGCGAATCAAATCGTCTTTGCCGCCGAAGCCGAAAAAAATACCCGTTGAAGAATTTGTCTTTACTCTGCCAACGGAGAATCTGAATAACGAGAATTCAGAGGATAAAGCGAAATAATAATAGCAGGGGAGAGAGTCGTTTTTACATGTCTTCTCCCCGATTGCCACTTGTCACATGAAGTTAAGGCTCATGGAATCCTTTAATTCAGAATTCGAACCTGAGATCCAAGAGAGTTAAACTTCTGAGCGGTTTTGATTTCATGCAAACAACTCGTCCATAGCAGAGTTATTTGAGAATTTTGTCTGCCAAAGACTTAACCTTTTTGGCATCGAAACGGTAGAAATCTTCGCCTTTGCCGTCGTTCATGCAAATACCGGTTGAAACGAGAAACGCATTAACATAGGGCAGATAATGTTCAGCGTTTTGCAGCGTAATTCCGCTGGCGATGCCGAGCGGGAAGTCGCCCAGCGCCTCTTTCATCAGCCTGATTTTGCTTATGTCAGCCGCCAGACCCGTTCCCGGTCCAGACGTTACGACAACGTCCATATAATGTGACGCGATTCTGGCTGCGGTCGGCAAATCCTTTTCCGCAACCGGACGTTGATATTTGAACGCCGTCCCGCCAAAATACAGACCTGACCACGCCATCGACATTCTCGCTTTTGCCAGCTGCGCCGCTCCTTGATTCGGATCGTCTTCTTCCAGACGTTCGTCTACCATGGCGTCGTCCACCCACAAACCGTCAAAATGGTATGGAGATTCAAGCTTGTTGACAAATCCCTGAGCGTCACATTGGCTCATGAACAGAAAATTGGCGCCGATCCAGAGTTTTGGAAAGTACTGTCGAATCGCCATGGCAATGTTCGGCAGACGATAATCTGAACTGCGCCCGTGATTGATCAAAAACACGCCTTGAGCGCCGGCTTCAACCGCGATTTGAGCGTTCACCAGCGCCAAGCTCTGTGAATCAATATGAATTACCGGAAAGAAGGCGCGCGTTCCAAAATATTCTGTGAACTTTGTTGAACTGGACATATAATACTTCAGAAATAATCAAGCGGCAAGAAATGATATAAAAAAGTGCAAGCAAAAAGCAAAGGCTCAATGCACTCTGCTTTTTACTTGCACTTGAATGCTAATTAACTGTTAATAAACTATTAACTTAGAGGTTGGCGAGTTTTTCGATCAGGTCGGCAGCGCGATTGCTGTAGCCCCATTCGTTGTCGTACCAGGACAGGCACTTGAGCATGGTGTCGCCCATGACCATTGTCCACGGACCGGCGAAAATGCTGGAGTGGGGATCGTCAACGATGTCCTGAAGAACGATTGGGTCTTCGGTGTAATCGAGAATGCCCTTCATGGATCCTTCTGCAGCGGCTTTCATGGCGGCGTTGACGGCTTCCTTGGTTACCGGCTTGGCGGTTTCGACAACGAGGTCAACAATGGATCCGGTCGGGGTGGGGACGCGGATAGAAATACCGGTCAGTTTGCCCTGAAGTTCCGGAATGACCAGACCGACAGCTTTGGCAGCGCCGGTGGAGGTCGGGATCATGTTCATGGCAGCAGCGCGAGCGCGATAGGGATCCTTGTGCGGGAGGTCCAAAACTCGCTGGTCGTTGGTGAAGGAGTGAACCGTTGTCATCAAACCGCGGACAATGCCGAAGTTGTCATTGATGACCTTGGCAAACGGAGCCAAGCAGTTGGTTGTGCAGGAAGCATTGGAAACGTATTTCATGTCAGCGGTGAGCTGATCGTCGTTAACGCCCAAAACGCAAGTGAAGTCGGGATCGGTAGCCGGAGCGGAGATGACGACCTTCTTGCAGCCTTTGTGGCTGTCGAAGCCGGGCTTGCCATCAGCGGCGCGCTTCGTGAACAGACCGGTGGATTCCAGAACAACGTCAACATTCAGGTCGCCCCACGGAAGGTTGCCCGGATCGCGTTCTTCGAAAACCTTAATCAACTTGCCATTGACAATCAAGCCTTCAGCGTTAGCTTCGACTGTGCCATTGAAACGACCGTGAACGCTGTCATATTTCAGCAGCGTCGCCAGCATGTCATTGCTGGTCAAGTCGTT
>JAFSMW010000003.1 GCA_017447745.1 Thermoguttaceae bacterium | reverse complement strand
TAACGTAGAACTTGGCTTTCTTGGCGATCAGGTCTTTCTGAACCTGAATAGGCAGATGATCCCAAACTTCGTCCGGACCGTACTGGCTGTTGAGCAGGAACGTACCGCCTTCCTGAAGTTTGGAAAGCATGTCGACCTGTTCGATGAACTGCCACTGGTGGCAGCCGATGAACGTCGCGCTGGAAACGAAGTAAGAACCCTTGATCGGGCGCGGGCTGAAACGAAGGTGAGACTTCGTAACAGAACCGGCTTTCTTGGAGTCGTATTCAAAATATCCCTGAGAATACAGGTTGGTGTAAGTGCCGACAATCTTGGCGGAGTTCTTGTTGGCTCCGACGGTTCCGTCAGATCCCAAGCCGTAGAACAGAGCGCGGGTAACGTCGTCCGCTTCGGTGCTCCAGGTCGGGTCGTACGGCAAAGACAGACCGGTAACGTCGTCTTCGATGCCGACGGTGAATTTCTTGCAGGAGCAGAGGGTTCCAGCTTTCATGGCGTCAAAGACAGCCTTCGCCTGAGCCGGGGTGAAGTCCTTGGAGGACAAGCCGTAGCGTCCGCCGTAAACTTTGATGTCGGCACGCTTGGCTTCGACCAGAGCGGTAACGACGTCCTGATACAGAGGTTCGCCCAATGCGCCAGCTTCCTTGGTTCTGTCCAAAACGGCAATCTGCTTGACAGAAGCCGGAATGGCGTCTGAAAGGGCTTTGCCGCAGAACGGACGGAACAGATGAACTTTGACCAAACCGATCTTTTCGCCTTCACTGATAAGACGTTCAATCGCTTCTTCAACAATGCCGCAGCCAGATCCCATGCAGACGACAATGCTTTCAGCATCCGGGCATCCAACGTAATCAAACAGATGATACTGACGACCGGTAACTTCGGCGAACTTGTCCATCGTTTCCTGAACGATAGCCGGAACGGCGTCATAGAATTTGTTGCATCGTTCGCGAGCCTGGAAGTAAACGTCCGGGTTCTGCGCGGTGCCGCGAATGGTCGGGGTGTTGGGGTTCATACCGCGCTGACGGTGAGCGTTGACCAGATCCAGAGGAATCATCGCTTTGACCTGATCTTCGGTAATCTTTTCCATCGAGTTGATTTCGTGAGAAATGCGGAACCCGTCAAAGAAGTGAAGGAACGGAACGCGGGTTTTGAGCGTAGCGCTGTGAGCGATCATCGCCATATCCTGCGCTTCCTGAACGCTTGTGCCAGCCAGCATAGCCCAGCCGCACATACGGCAAGCCATAACGTCGGAATGGTCGCCGAAAATCGAAAGAGCGTGAGCCGCAACGGTACGGGCGGAAACATGGAAAACCGTGGGGGTAAGTTCGCCTGCGATTTTGAACATGTTCGGAATCATCAGCAACAAGCCCTGAGACGCAGTGAACGTGCAGGTCAAAGCGCCGGCGGAAAGAGAACCGTGAACCGCGCCTGCCGCGCCCGCTTCGGACTGCATTTCAATGACGTGAGGAACTACGCCAAAAATATTCTTTTTGCCCTGAGCCGCCCATTCGTCAGCCCATTCGCCCATCGTGCTGGACGGGGTAATCGGGTAAATTGCCATAACTTCGCAGCACATGTGCGCTACGTGCGCCGCCGCTTCGTTTCCATCGGACATTACGAAATTTCGATCAGCCACTGAAAAACTCCTAAAGGTAAGGTTAGATAATTGAAAATAAAACATCACAAGCCAGCAGACAAAACAACGAGCTGTTTTTCTCTGCTAAACCTGTTAAATATACCGGTATGTTTCTGTTATTAAACCTTTTTTATCGATTTCTACAAGGGGGGAGGGGGAGAGTTTTTTAAGAATATATTAATTTAATGAAGAGTTTTGAGTTAGGGGTGAGGAGTGAGGAGGGAGGAGTGAGGAGAGAATTAATGAAAGGCGGCAATGGAGCGACCATCGGGAGCGGAATTACGCAGTTCGCCGTCAGGCGAACCGAAACGCTGGAATCAACAAATACCATTGATATTACCAACCGTTGAAAGGCGGTAACGAAGAGAGCGAAGCGAACGAAGTTACGCTTCCACTAGAACCGCGCTAGCGGTTGAGCGGCGAGGACTGCTCTGTCGGAGTGCGGGAGCAAAGCTCCCGCTTTCTCGAATAATGACGAGAACTAGGAAAAACGACGTTCACTGCCGAAATAGTTCGAACTACGGGATCGCGGCTGTATCAGCCGCAAAAGAAATAAGGCGAGCTTTGCTCGCGATCCGAGGAGGTTGTTAACTGCGTCAATTTGGCATCAACGTCTCGCGGCGTTTTGTTCGCCGTTCCGGCGAATGCGTAATTCCGTTCGCTTCGCGAACTCCATTACCGCCTCCCATTAAGCGAGAGCTGCGCTCTCGCACTCCGAAATGTCACACTTTCTAAAATTTTTTTCGAAAAAATTCGATTCGCGTCTGACCTCGCCTGCGCTGCGCCCGGCTAACGCAGCGGGCTTGCGTGGCTTCGGTCTTGACGCTCATGCGAATTTTTTCGTTAGGGTTATTGACCTTTCACGCAACGGAAGCCCAGGGCGTCGCTCCGGCCGTCCGGCTCGATGCTGCGGCGGCTCGCCGACCGGCAGTGCCTGGCGCTGTTGTACCAGCTGCCGCCGCGGAACACGCGGTAGGAGCCATTCGAAGGTCCAGTCGGGTCTGTTACACTTCCGCTTGGATACTCTTCTTTCCAGTAATCAGCACACCATTCCCACACGTTCCCGTGCATGTCGTACAAGCCCCACGCGTTGGAATCATAACTGCCGACTGGCGTTGTCTTTCTTAAATATTTTCCTTTGGTTGTCGTTCCGCATGGATAATTGCCATCGCAGTTCGCCTTGTCTCCTTTCAAAGCATTTCCCCAGAAATACGCCGTTGTACTCCCAGCCCGGCAAGCGTATTCCCATTGCGCTTCCGTGGGAAGCTGTACCGGCAAACCAAGCTGAACGCACTTCCTGCAAAACTCCTGGCAATCGTTCCATGAAACCTGTTCAACAGGTAAATCGTCACCCTTGAAGTTACTCGGGTTGTTACCCATAATCGCTTTCCACTGCTTCTGCGTTACCTGCGTCTCCATCATCCAGAAGCCTTTGGTCAACGTTACTTGATGCTGCGTTTCATCGTCATCTCGGTCTTCTTCATCTTCCGGCGACCCCATCGTGAACGTACCCCGCGGACACCATCTAAACGCGAACTCCACGCCGTTGACGGTTACGGTTTTTCTATCTCCCGCTTTTAGACCTGAACTTGCATTATTGGGTTTATTCCCTTTTTCAAGAGCCAATTTGCAAAGAGCCATTAATTTTTTAGCGACTGCGGAATCGGGATCCAAATTCAAAAGGAATTCCAGTTTAATAATCGCCTGTTCATAATTCCCGATTTCAAGAGCCTCTAATGCATCGCTTTCCAGCTGATTTTTCTTCTTCTGAAGAAACTCTGACATTTTACTGTCGCTTCCAGACGCTCCTTTTTTGAGCGGTTCCGGATTCGGCTGAGGAATTGGAGTTGGCGGCATTGGCGCTGACGGATCAAGAAGCAATTGAATCCGATTGACCAGTTCCGTTACCGAATCCGGCGTTGGGGCGACAGCTTCACAGCGGCTCAACGGCGAAAGCTGGTAACAAAGAGCGTAATGCTTTTTAATATCGAACGTTCCCAGCTTGTACGGGAAAACTTGCTTTCCGAAAGTTTTCGCCGTTACGATTTCTTGCAGCATGTCAGATGAATCGTTCGCTTCTTTCGTCCACACGACCAGGAGGACTTTACACGCTTCTATCGCCTGCGCAATTACAGTAGAATAATTCATGCTGTAGTTGATTCCAACGCGGTCGATAAAGTACGAAATGCCCCGGCGCTTGAGTTCCGCTTCAACCGGCGCGACCAGGTCGGCGTTGCAATGTCGGTACGAAATAAAGACGTCGCCCGTTACCAGCGGAGTCGATTTCGTTTCAACCGGCAGGACAATGTCGCCTTCGAGCTTATAAAACGGCGTTTGCTCCTTGCCGAGTTCCAAAGCGGTCTTTTCGATATTAGAGCTGATATAGCTGGCAATCTGCATGACGCTGTTACTGCGCTTTTTCATCGCGTCAAGCAGATGAGCGGTAAACAGACCGTGCTGGCGAGCGTCCCATTCGTATGCGCTTTGCCCTTCCTTGCAGGAATTGAGAATCGCCACGTTAGATTGGAAATCCGGAATCTGCTGCTTTCTTCTGAAAACGATGTCTCGAGCGGCGTTTTCCATACTCTCCTTGTCAGAAGCGGTTAGCGTTTCCGCCTCGCCCCGGTCGTGAATCGTCTGGCAACAGTCCAGAATCAGACACGTATTTTTCGCATGAATTTTAGCAAGGAGTTCCTGAAGCTCGTCAAAAGGCAATCCCTGATGTTCCGCTCTGTTTGCCATGACGTCCAGCGGGCAAAGATACCGTTTGCCGTTACGAAACAAACCGTGTCCCCAGAACCCGAAAATAAACAAATCGAGTTCCTGATTCGCCAATTTATCTAAATGATCTTGAATAATAAAACGGCTTGTCGGCTTGAACAGACCCGGTCTGGCGTCGGTTAAGACCATAACCTCGTTGTCCGAAAAGCAGTAGTTCTGCTTGAGGGAATCCGCGACCGCTTCCGCATCCTGCCGGGCGTACTTCAATCCCGGTAAAATCTGGTATTCGTTAATTCCGATTAATAAAGCCTGCTTTTTCATGGGCGTTTCTGACATGAGAATTCTCCATTATAAAGACGTATATTTATATTTTATAATTATAACAAAGAATGAGAGAAACGTCAACGGGGGGGAGAAAGGCTATTCGGAATTAGGGTGTACGCAAAGTTCGCAACGTATATTAGGCAAGCCGGGAACGTGAGTTCCCGGGCATAGAACCGCTACGCGGTTGAATGTTTGTAGCCATGAGTGAACCCCCACGGAAGGTTGGCGCGCAGCGGCAAACTCGGGGGAACGCTTGCCGATCTCCGCATGTAACCTTAAAACTACAATTTAAAGTTGAAAACTTCCATGATCAAACGCCAGAAGCGCTGCCAGCAGGTTTGAGGCGTAACGTAGACTTTTGCCTGACCGGTTAATCCGGGGCGCATGAGCCGTTCTGAGTTGTCAACCAGAACGCGAGCTTCATAGCATTTTTCCTGCGGCTTTTCCAAACCGGTCGCCTGATCGGTTTCCGTCGCGATTTCTCCCCCGGATTTGTTCGACAACCGCTTGGGAGCGAATTCAATCGGATCTCGGGATATGGACTCGATTTTCCCTTCAATTGTCTTGAACGGCAACTCGTTAAGATTGATAACGACTTTTTGCCCCACTTCGACAAAGTCGCGTTCTGAAAGGGAAATAACCAGCAGGGCTTCGAGTTTGTCGAGGTCGCCGACATAGCAGAATTCCTTGACTTCCTTGGGGTTCATATACGCGCCAATTGCAGACGGTTCAAATAACGAACCGCTCCAGTCTGGCAATATTCCCATAGCCGTTTCGCGCTTGGTTTTATAGTCCGTCGGGACGATTTCGCCGTCAATCCCGGCGCGTAAAACCAGCCCGGTTTGATAGCGTTTCATATCGTTATACTGTTTTTTAACCGCGTTGAGGGATTCCTGAACCGCCGGGATTTCTTTGTACGCAGCAGCATTGCTGACAGACTGTTCTCGCAAGTTGGCAAGACGCGTTTCCAGACTCGCCATTTTGAACTTCAGGTTGTCAAGCTGCATGTCTTTGTCGATGTTTTCCAGCGTCGCGATAACGTCTCCCTTTTTGACCTTCTGTCCCGGTTTGACGTCAACCGATTTAAGCGTTCCGTCAATTGTTACAGAGATTACATTCGGATTCGACAAACGCAATTCCATCGGAGCGAAAACGCGATACGGCAGCGGAACGAAAAGCAAAAAGCACGCCAGTAAAACAAGCCCGATAATCGACGGTATAAAATGACTCTTTTTCACTTTGTCCAGCCTTCCAGGGATATAAAAAAACTTTCCCAACTTCCACAGGGGCATTCCAACCAATCCCCACAACGACATGATAATCATGAACTTGGCGATGATCTGAAGACCGTAGTAGTCAAGCAACCGCCACAAGAAGAACATGATCGAGCACATTACCACCCATCGATATACAACCGAGGCGATGGTAAAAAGCGTAAAAAACATCTGGTTTTTCTTCGGCAGGAACGGGTCGTCCGGGTATTCCAGACCGAGGAACCATTCGCCCATTTTTCGACTGGCAATCGACGTCGCCTTCTGACGCATGTTCGGAATTTCCATGATGTCAGCCAGAACGTAGTAGCCGTCGTACCGAAGCAGCGGGTTGGCGTTAAACAAAATCGTGCTGACAGACGAAATGAACATGATGTTGAGGCATATATTGTTCAAAAGCCCTGGATTGGTAAACCACCAAATAAAGGTTGCGATGGCGGCCAAAAGGACTTCTACATAGATGCCGGCAAAGCCGATTGCCGCCCGTTTCCATTTATTGGGCAGCATCCACGAGTCGGAAACGTTACAAAACAGACACGGCGTCAAAACCAGAATCATCACGCCCAGTTCGTGACATTCCCCCCCGAAATGCTTACACGTTAAACCATGTCCAAATTCATGAAGAATCTTTGTACATCCTAAAACAGCAGCCAACAGCAAACCGTTTGTCGGCGTGAAGAACTGATAAAAGCCCGGAAGGCGAGAACGGAAGACGTCAAACTGAATCATTACCAACGACAACGCCGCAATCATTAAAAGAACGCAGAACGTTACCGTTATCGGATGAAACAGCCATGAAACCTTCGGATAAAGCCAGTTGAAAAATCGTTCCGGGTCTACCCCTTTGAATTTAATAGCCAGAATATTGGTTGACGCCTGAAGCAGTTCTTTTCTCTTGCGTTCTTTGCTTCGGTTGAAAAGCTGTCTGCCCTGCCCGTTGACGCTGGTAAGAATCAATCCGCTTTGATGCAGTTGTCCTAAAAACGACTGCAATTCTTCCAGCTTGATTTTCTGCGGCGGGAACTGAGCTTCAAACTGTTTTTTTATGTCGTCCAGACTAACCGTCCCGTCGAGCATATTGAGAATGGCGTATTCCTCTTCCTGGAATCGATAATACTTCAACCCGACAGGATCCTTGACAATCCAATAGTTCTTCCCCAGGTAACGCTGACGACGCGCCGACAGATCCGGACGCTTTTTGAGCGTCAGGATTCGCGAACTTGCCGATACGAGGCTGTCTGTTAAGGATACCATTGGGGATTGTGAAATCTATGGGGGTTGTGAATTAGGAGTTAGGAGTGAGGAGGGAGGAGTTAGGGTGGCGCTTTGCGCAGCTCCTCACTCCTAATTCCTAACTCCTAACTGCGAAGACTCTGCTTTGTCGTTACTCAATAGTAACTATAGCTTCCATACCGGGCTGAAGGGTCCAGAAGCCGTCTTTATCAACAACGTTGTCAACGTCAATCCAGACTTCGTACGCGCCGCCGGACTGAATAACCGGGTTGGCGAAAACGACTTTTCCATTAAAGGTCAAGCCGGGTTTCTGAACGACGGAAATTTTGGCGTTGTGTTTCATAACGCGCTGCATGGGAATGCGGTTGATGTCGAAAGTCGTTTTAACGCGAAGTTTTTCAAAATACACGACTTTGACAATTGGGTCGCCGGGTTTGACCCATTCGCCTTCGTTGCGGTACTTTTCAACGATAATCCCGCTAATAGGCGATTTGACCACTCGGCGTGTAACGCCCAGTTTCGCCGCGTCCAGTTCAGCTTTGGACACGTCCACCTGATACTTGGAAATTTCAAACTGGTTTGTCGACTGCTCAATTTGCAGCGTCGCCTGAACGACCGACAATTCCAGCTTGCGAATTTCCGTAGCTGGAACGGCGCCGGGAACGCGGGCGATTGTCTCTTTTGCAGACTTCAATTCAGCGTCCGCTACGTTTCGAGCCGCTTTGGCGTATCGAATATTGACGTCGTTGCTGGCTTCCCGTTCCGCAGCGCTGAGCTTGGCCTGCTGAACCTGAACCGCCATTTTTGCCTGTTCGTCGTCGATTTGCGCCAAGGAGTCGTCTTTTTTGACTTCATAACCTTCGAGAATAAAGAACTTTGTCAAAACGCCCTGCTCTTGCGCGGGAACTTCCGCCTGATCGATGGGCATGATATGTCCTTTTCCCTGATTGGGCGCAAGCTGAGAGTCGTACAGGCTGTCATCGTCCATGCTGCCATACAACGAGGACGTTGGGGATTGCAATGCGCGATCGTTGTTATCGTTTGACATTCCATACAAGGAACTGTTGTCCAGCGCAGACGGATTGACCAATAACGGATCGTTTTCATCAAGCGCAGGATCCTTGGCTTTAGGCGGAACCAGCGGAGGCGGAATCATGTGCGTTTTTTTACGCAGAACCGATTTGGGAGTCTCCGGAACAGCCGACGCAGCGCTATCCTGAACTGATTGTTCTGCCTTGGGTTGAGACGCAGATTTGTCCGCGTTGGATGTTTCAGTCGCATCTGGAGCGGGCAAGTCTGGAACCGACGGCGCAGACAAATCGTCCAACGCTGGCGTTTCCGGTATGTCTTGCACCGCTGGCAAATCGGCTTCTGGAACGTTCGGCGCCAACTCGCCCGGATTTTCCATCTCCGCTTCAGCAGCGGCGTTCTCCGGGAATGCTTCGTCAATTGCAGGCGGAACGGGGACCTCGGCTGCCACCTGTCCAAACAAAACCAGGATAAATGTTATCGAATTGAGCATTGTCTTTAACGTTGAAAATTGAAAAACAGGAACGAGTTTAATCATTTGGTCGGAATACTGGAAGCAAGAACTCGCTTGCGTAACTCCTCACTCCTCATTCCTAACTCCTAACTAAATCAAAACCATCTAAACCAAATCTTGGAATAGAAGAACGCAATGGCGTCATGAAGCCAAACGTAGCCAATCGGTCGACGTCCACAGTAAACGTTGGCGGTTACAGTTGCGCCGATATTGGGATTTTCAATATCCTCTTTATTTATTTTGACTTTCATATTGACGGTCGCCCCGTCTTGTCCTCTGACTTCGGCTGTCAGATGAACTTCATCCAGCGTACCCTGAAGCTGAACGCTGGGATTGGAAGCGAGGATGTACTTAACCGGCAACCCCTTCGCGTCCGGGGAATCTTTCGCCAGTAGTTGCTGCGCTTTAACTATCTGTCCGATTCTTCTTTCCGGCATGTCGAGCGACAGCTGCCATTCGCCTTCGGGCTGAGCAATCGACATTAAAATCTGCCCGCGCTGAACTGGACGACCAACCAGATTTCGCTGAACGTCCCACGTCGTAACAACGCCGTTACAAACAGCGCAGACGTCCAAATCGCGCAACATCTCCATTTGATGTCGCAGCTGAGTCTGCTGACTGAGCAGTTCTTTATTCAGCTCCAAAATTTCGCCCTGAATGCGGTTTCTGTCGGAAACGGTCAACGCGCGCTCTTCTTGCAGCGTTCTCTGTTTGGACTGGATATTTTGAATAATCGCCTCAATCTTGCCGCGAGTTTCAACCTGTGAAATCTGGAGGTTGATATTTCTCATTTTAGCCAAACGCGTTCCCGGAATGACTGTAACTTTACCGGACGCGTCTTTATGCTGAGTCGGTCCGACGACTTTCTCTCCATGCTGAACGTAAACCTGATCGATTTCGCCGTCCAGCTCCGCATACACTTCCCGACGCTCCACCGGCTCAAGCGTTCCGGTCGCTTCAATATCGAAATCGGCGGGAATAACGCAAAGAGCGACAATCGCCGCAATAAAGGCAATGAGAACCAGAATCGTTTTGGGAAGCGTTCGCGCCTTGACAACCCACGACATGTTCCCGATAAATCGCCATAACGGCATAAGGAACAGACGCTCGTGCTCCAGCGAGTTGCTCATCGCTTCAACGGCGTGTTTAACAACGACGTCCGTTCTTTGACGCAATTGTTCTGACGGGCGGCTGTTTTCAATCAGTTCGACAATTAACGCCCCAATCGGAGCCGGCGGCTTCTCTCGAAGTTTGGGATCGTCTGGAACTTCATCTTCCGGAATGGATTTCATCAACGGCAGAACCGCCACCATTTTGGAGTGGGACTCGTCTACGTATTCCTGTAACGCGTCTTCCACCTGCGGCGCGAAGTCGGTCGTGTCGCCCATGTACCACATCGGCTCTTCTACCGCTGTAACAGCCGTCGCCAGCTTGTTGAGAAGTCGAACCGTGTTGCTGCGGTTGTCGATGATGTCCTGACCGCTGATTGCCACAATTTTCGACCGTTTTCCGTACTGAATCGCCACGCTCAAACGGTCGCATTCAATCAGGCGTCGACCCTCGTTAGCGATCGTGTACGCCGTCTGTTTCGGATCCAGACTGGTATGAATGAGCCGGGTAAACTCTTCAAGCTGATTCCACAACAGCTGACGATCCGAAAAAGAACGCAGCTGCTTGTTTTTGACGTACTCCACCGCAATTTCGCACATCTGCATTACAAATCGCAGATAACCCTTTTGCGTGTGCGCCGGGGAGTCCGGACGCTGGAAGATTTCGACAACGCCAACCGTTTCCAAGTCCGTCGCCAACGGTCCCAAAACGAGCAGAAACGGCGTCGGGTTGCCCGCTTCGCCTTCAGCAATATCGACAGAAGACGAATTCGGCATGACCAGTTCGCCCTCTTTGGACTCCAAAACCCTTTGAAGCAGCTTCGTATGCTGTTTAAGAGCCTTTTCGTCTTCGCGAAGGTTCGTTTCCTGTAAATTGACCTGACTTTGCAGCGTCAAACGCGAACCGTCAGCCAAAGTCCATATCGCCCCGCCGTTGGCGGCTAAAGCCGTAATAACGCGAGTCAGAAACCCGCTGTAGAACTCCGCCGGCGCGACGTCCGACCGAGACAGCTGCGTGATCTCTGTTACCAGTTCGCGAATCTGCTTTTTCGTTTGCTCAATCAGCTGGGGATCGAGCGAAGATTCCATACTCATATTGGGTTCCAGTTCCGATTATTGAATTCAGGAAATAATATTTCGTATATTTATTATATTTACTTTGTCGGTTTCATTTACAAATCCGTTCCCAACAAAGCGCCTATAGTTGACATTTTATATAAAATCCTCAATCTGACACGATATTTTTGTCAGTTTTTCTGATTATTATTACAGTATTCTATATATATCATACAGGAAAAGCGCATTTAATTCAATAGCAATTTACCCGGAGAAGAGTATATTTTAATTGAAGAAGAAATCATGTTGTACACGGAAAGACGGATTATTTCTACAGAAGGTCATCAGAGCGCAACGACAAACCGTTGCACTCTAAACAGGCTGACAGAACTCATTTTATCGTAATACCTTAGACAAGGCGGCGCCACAGGGACGCCGCGCTCCCACGGGAAATTACGACGAGCAATTCCGCATTACGAATTCCTCAATCCTCTAATTGAGAGTCGTTACAAGCAGGGACTCGCTCGGCTGAGAAGCGTTGAACTTTGAGTCCTTGTTGGCAATGACAGCAACCAGGTACTTCGTATTCGCCTTCAGTTTCGTAATCGTAAAGCTCGTTCCTGTTGCGCTGGTTGTAGCGTTCGTCCAACGTTCGCCGTCGGTTGAGTATTGAACCGTATACTTTTGCGCCGCCTCGGTCGAGTTCTTCCCGTAAACCGTTTCCCAATTGACTTCAATGCTGGTACTGCTGACAGCAGTCGCGTTCGTCAGAACCGGCTTGTTATACGGAGCAACAAGCGTCTTAATCGTCAACGCTGAAGACCACGCCGTCGTACAGGCGCCTTCTTTGAAGTTGATCTGAATCTTCTGCTGAGTATTGCTCGGGACGTTGGCGAACGTCATCGCTCCGTTGTTGAAATTGACTGTCATGCCGTTGGAGAACGTCGCTGACCCTTGTCCGTCTAACAGGAAGACGACCGTCGTTCCGAACTTGTCGGATTTAACGTTGATTGTCGTCGCGTTGACAAGATTCGTATTCTGATAATTCGTAACGTTGAGCTGGAAGGAATCGTCTTGAACAGAATTCTTCTGCAAAGCGATTTTCGGCAAAGCCAGCGTTTCTGTCGTCAGAACGTCGCTGGGCGCAGACGCGTCGAATGCGTTGTCTTTTGTCGCCAAAACGCGAACCTGATACTCAACGCCGCCCTTGAGCTTCTGAATGGTGTACGCATTGCCCGTTGCAGCAGTCGTGGCGGTTGTCCATTTCACGCCGTCGGTGGAGTACTGAACCGTATACTTCTGCGCTTCAATGTTGGATTTGGCGCCGTATGAGGTTTCCCACGTTACGTCAATGCAGGAGTCGCTGACCGCAACGGCAGACGTGATTGTCGGAGCCAGATAGAACGTTTTAGCCGTCTTGACCGTCAGAGCGGAAGAAGCAGTAGAAACGCTGTTTCCGTCCGAGAAAGCAACCTGAACCTTATACAACGTATTGCTCGCCATTTCAGTAAACGTAAACAGTCCGTTATTGAACGAAACCTTTCCGCCGTCAGGCAATTCGCTTTCGCCCTGCTGATCGGCAATGTCAACCGTCGTTGGAACGCCATTGACTGTTACAGTCGCCTGATTGACGTTAGCAGCCAGATTCTTGGCGGCGTAGTTGGTTACATTCACCTGGAAGGAATCCTCTTTGAGTTCATTCTTGACTGAACTGAGCTTCGGCTGATCCAGCACAACGGCAGAGCCTTGCAAGACGTTGTCTTCCTGCTGATCCAGAAGAACTTCAATCTCGTAGTCAGAACCCAAAGCTCCATTGAACGAATACGTGGTTACGCCCGCTTTCAGTTTTGCGGTCGTCCATCGGGTTGTACCAGCAACGCGATACCGAATCGAATCCGCCGCCAGACTGTCGTCATACCATTCAACAACGACTTTCTTTCCATTGATTGAAACTTTCAAGTCGTCAACTTTTGCCGACAGAACATCGCTGTAATCGGAATCGGAATAATCTCCCGTTCCGAGCGCCTGAACGCGGAAATAGTACGTCGTGCCAACGTTCAGATCTTTGACGGTCGTAGCGCCGGCGGAAACGTTCATGACGTTCGCGTCAGAGAAATCCTCGCTGGCAGAGTATTCCAGAGCGTAACCGGAAGCGTTCTCCACTTCTCCAACAGTTACGGAAACAGAGCCATATCCGTTTGGAACAACGCTCTGCAACTCCGGTTCAGCCAGCTGGATGCATTCGGTCTTAACCGATTTCACGCTGCAGTAATTTGAACTGGCGTAATCATCGGAACCGATTGCCAGAGCCCGGAAGTAGTATGTCGTGTTAACGTTCAGACCATTGATAGCGGTTGTACCAGCAGAGACGTTCTCGGTAACCGCGTCTGTGAAGTTCGGGTTGACCGAGTACTGTAACTTATATCCAGCAGCGTTCTCAACTTCGCCGACAGTAACGGAAATGGAATCGGAACCAGTTGCGGCAACAGTCAGCGTCGGAGCCGACAATTTGGATTGATCCGGATCTACTGCCGCAGCCGAAATGGCAATGATCTGCGAGCCGGATTCATTTGTTGCATATACCGGCAGGGCGACGGAATCGCTGGCGTTGTAAATGTACCGCGTTACGCCTGTGGCAAGCGTTACGCCATTGGCGTCCTGATACGTCCAGGTGGAATCCGAGTAGTCGAGGAAGACAGACAATCCTTCCGCTTCCGGATTGATTATAATGCATTCCAATTCCGGATTCCAGCAATAGGCGCTAACCAAATTGGCGTTATGCGAGATATCCAGCGTCTTAATCGGGTTGGAATAGCACGCCAGATACGTCAACTGCGTATTCTGCGAAAGATCCAGTTCGCTCAGCTGGTTGGAATAACAAGCCAACAGGGTCAGATTCGTATTGTTTGTTACGTCAAGAGACGTCAGCTGGTTGCGATAGCAATACACTTTCTGTAACGCGGTGCAGCCGGAAATATCCAGATCGGTAAGTTCATTGGAATAGCAGTACAGATACGTCAGCTCTGAGCAATCCGACAAATCCATCGCTCCAACCATTCCCATCTCGTACCAGTAGATGTTCGTAACGCGCTGGACACCGTCGATTTCCTTCCAGATTATGTTCGACCACGTAGACGTATCGTTCGGGTCGTAATTGTCGTTCATTTTTTGACCGTTCTTCACGCCGTTTGAATCCGTCTGTTCGAGGAAGGCGCGCAGATTGGAAACGTCGCTATATTCGTTAGTGATGGTAAACTCTTGAGTCTGGCTGTAATCCGAGTTCGAGTACTTGCCATCACCAGTCGCCATGACGCGGAAGTAATATGTCGTATGAGCGGTCAGACCGCCAATAACTGAAGTTCCAGATTTAACGCTGCGAGTTGTCGCATTGGCAAAGTCAGGATCGGTCGAGTACTGAATCGTATACCCTGACGCGTTCGCAACGTTTCCAACTGTAACAGAAACAGACTTGGAGCCGCTTTCGCCGACGCTCAGCGTTGGAGCTGCCAGCTTGACGGACGGCGTTGCGGTCTGCGTCGCGCTGAAATCGGAATTGACATAATCGCCCGTCCCAATCGCCATGACGCGGAAATAATACGTTGTGCCAACTTTCAAACTGCCAATCGACGTAGAGCCTAGCGAAACGTGTCTGGATTTTGAATTGGTAAAGTTTGGATTGTCTGCATATTGCAGCATGTATCCAGAAGCGTTCGCAACGCTTCCCACTGTTACGGAAACCGTGCTGGAACCTGTTACATTAACCCCCAGAGCGGGAGTGGCGAGTTTGACGTTTACTGCGTCTTCGTCTGTCTTTGCCGACACTGCAGCGCTGAATTCGGAATCTGTGTAATCGCCTTCGCCTGTCGCCATAATGCGGAAGTAGTATGTTGTACCAGCTTCCAAACCGGTGATTGTATTAGAACCGGCTACAACAGCTGTGGTTACCAGATTGTCAGTAAAGGCTTGATTCGTTGCATACTGAAGCGTATAGCCCGAAGCGTTATCAACGCTTCCGACGGTAACGGAAACAGAGTTCGTTCCCGTAACGTCAACGTTCAGCGTTGGAGCGTCCAATTGAACGATTACAGCGCCTCCTTCAGTCGTTGCCGACGCCGCAGCGCTGAATTCGGAATCTGTGTAATCGCCTTCGCCGAGCGCCATAACGTGGAAGTAGTACGTCGTACCGGATTCCAAACCGTCGATTGTATTAGAACCGGCTACAACAGCTGTGGTTACCAGATTGTCAGTAAAGGCTTGATCGGTTGCATACTGGAGCGTATAGCCAGAAGCGTTTGCCACGCTTCCCACTGTAACGGAAACCGAGTTGGCGCCCGTTACGTCAACGTTCAGAGTAGGAGCGTCCAATTGAACGATTACAGCGTTTTCATCTGTCGTTGCCGATACCGCAGCGCTGAATTCGGAATCTGTGTAATCGCCTTCGCCTGTCGCCATAATGCGGAAGTAGTACGTCGTACCGGATTCCAAACCGTCGATTGTATTAGAACCGGCTACAACAGCTGTGGTTACCAGATTGTCAGTAAAGGCTTGATTCGTTGCATACTGAAGCGTATAGCCCGAAGCGTTATCAACTTCGCCAACGGTAACGACAACAGAGTTCTTTCCCGTAACTTCAACATTCAGAGTCGGAGCGTCCAATTGAACGATTACAGCGCCTCCTTCAGTCGTTGCCGATACCGTAGCGCTGAATTTGGAATCTGTATAATCGCCTTCGCCGAGCGCCGTTACGCGGAAGTAGTACGTTGTACCAGCTTCCAAACCGTCAATGGGATTAGCGCCGGCGACTACGGTCGTAGTTACTAAGTCTTCTGTAAAATCTTGATTGGTTGCGTACTGAAGCGTATAGCCCGAAGCGTTATCAACGCTTCCGACGGTAACGGAAACAGAGTTCGTTCCCGTAACTTCAACGTTCAGAGTTGGAGCCGGCAGCTGTCTGCTCTCAAATTGGTCTGCGCTGTAGTCGCTTGTAACAAGTAAATCCTGGTTATTCCAGATGCATTGGTCTGAAATCACTGTGGCAGATACGGTGTACGGACCGTCTGCGCCGCAACTGGAAATTTCGGAGCCGTCAAAACTGGCGGTTACCGTGTTGTCGCCTGGAGTTAACGAATAATCTTGGTAAACCGTGGTAATTACCTGTGAATCGTTGTCCAAAAGGGTCCAGATAATCGTATAATCCCCTGCTGTTTCGACATTTATCGTGCCAGAAACGTTCAAAGAATCGTACGATCCGTTATTATCATCGTCATTAACAGTTGCTGAGACGTTTTGCAATACGGAATCAGCGCTCGTCGGCAAGACTCTGACCGGATCAGAGAACATTGAAACGTTATTTGTCGTATTTGAGTCGTTGTTGCACTCAATAACAAATCCCAAATACCAATCGCCCTCTGAAAGCTCATCCGTCGAGACATAGAACGGAATCGTCTCCTCCGACTGTCCCTCCAAAACGATTCCCTCGTAGGAACCCAAAAGAACCCCGCCGGTCAAGTCGTTTGAATTCTGCGAAGCGTAGAGAGAAACCGTAATAGAGTCGGAAATGTTCTCGCCGATGTTTTTCAACATTCCAGACGCATACAGCGGATCGCCGGCAGCGATGCGAAGATCGGAGGTTTCGCCTGACTCAATCGTAACTTCCGTAGGCGCCATCGCCAATCCCGTACCAGATAACGTAAACTCGCCGAGTTTTTCTGAGGAGTCCATGTCTAACAGCTCAACATTCCACAATTTATTCCCTTCAGACTGCGGCGTAAACTGAATATTGAGCGTAACGCTCTGACCGTCTGCCAACTCGATACAATCCAGGGCGGCTGCATCGCCATTGGAATAGACGCCGGAAATTGAAAAATCTGAGCCTGTTACATCTTCTATATTTGCCAGAGAAAGTGTAAAGTACGCTTTTCCATTTCCTGTATTGGTAATCGTCAGTTGCTTAACCGCCGATTCCTGCTTGGCGTTCGTATCGTCAAACTGGAACGAACTCTGCGACAACGACAAAGCGCTTTCAATCACCGCATGGAACGAACCTGAAACCGCAGCGTTCTCTCGCATGGATTCGTCTGACCAGGCGTAAATCTGGTAATCGCCAGTTGGTAAATCGAATTCTGCCAGATCAAAATCGTAGCTGTAACCGCCAGACGTTTGCGTCATGTCAGAAACGGGAACGTAAAAGTTCAGGACGTCTTCTGTTTGACCCGCTTGACATACCGCTATCTGAATCAGCGAATTGTCCGACATCTTTTCAACGGCGAAATCAACGTTCGCTATTGAATTGTTGGAAACTTCAACGTTGACGGAAGTAACCTGAGCCGGCGTAATGTCTTCGGAGAATATCTGAAGAGCAACGTCGACATCGCCCAGTTCTTCATTGGAACCAAACCGCCATGAGTTAACATCAGCGGACGCGTCTTTGACAATGTAACTTCTGTAGTTCGGCGCGTCAATATAAAGCAGCAGATAGCCATTGGCAATCATTTCGGATTCTGTATAAACCGTATTGCCAACCTGGAAAAGCAAATTCGGATTGTCAACCGATTCGGTCCAGCTAAAGGCGAGTACTCGAGTTTCAGAATCTGCAGCGGCTGGCGTCTTAAGCGTGGGCGTTAACGACGCTATTGGCAACGCGGCAGGAGACGGACCGTTATCAATTCCCCAATTTGAAGATTTGTTTTTGATTTCGGGTTCTGGCAACACCCATCGTCCGTTAACCTTTTTATAGGCAACCCCGTTGTCTGAGACAATAAAGGAAACTTTCCACGCAGCCCCATAAGAGACTTCAGATTGCACCAATTGTGCGAATCTGATACCTTTATCGTTAAACGTGCCGGATGAAGCATAGACAACATTCGTTGATTTTCCATTCGGCGCTTTATCAAATAGGATACTGGCGTCTATCAAGCAAAGTGTGTCATAATTATTCTCTTCATTTAATGAATCCAATTTGAATGTTAAATCAGCATTAGCAGTCGCCCTGGAATACGGAAATTCAAATTCTATTTTCTTCCCGGATACGTCAGCGGCAATGCCCCAAACGTCTCCGCCGGTTTCAAATTTCATGTTCGTCAGATCCATGGAAGAACCGCTTGTCTTTTCCGAGTAATTCACGCCATCAATACTAACCCCAAATCCGTTGAGCTTCAGAACGTCTGCCTTCAGTTCAACGGAGTCATTGTTCATATTATCGCTATACGTGGTACTGCTAAAGGTAAAGCTTGTATCTGCACCCAAGGTGAAAAGCTCGCCAAAAGGCGTATTTTGGGGTGCGTCTTGAAGAGTGTATATTCCATTTAACAGACATTCTTCATCGTTATTAGGAGCCTGTTCTAATGGATATACATACAATAACATCACAGGCAGTCTCATTTGACTTAATGTTGACAACTCTGCAATGCCTACGGTTGCATTTTCATAAGTTCCATCAGTTTTCTTTACCTGCTTATTGAAAAATAATAAGCTATTGATTTTACTTAACCACCATTCATTTGGATTCTGTATTTTATCGTCATTAGCGTCAAAGCCAGGGAAGGCGTTTATGGCTGGCATGTGATTTAGTGTATAATTAAAAGTCTCCAATTTAGCACGCAAAGATCGAACCAAGTCTATCACCGAAAGTGGTTTTTCAGGTTGTAATGCAACCATTACAGTATTTCCAATTAAACTGCCCATATCGCCCAAAAGTGGCAATAACAGACCAATTCTTTGTCGAGCTTGTTCCGTCGTTCCGCTAAGATATGTCTGACTGCGAAGTTTTCCCCCAGCGAGAAATTCAACAACTGGGTCAGGAATGTCCGTAAGCGTATTTTGAGCTGTGTTTGCAAATAAATACCCCGTTTGAGTATAGTGAAACCAAAAACTGTTGAGCGTATCAATGGAGATTTCTGCGTTGCCAAGAAGTTTATATTGAATTCTTCTTTTCCCACATTGATCAACGCCTATAGATACAATCTCATCTTTAAAGAATGAGTCTCTCCATTCCGCATTGGCAAGCCACATTCCATGTTTATAACCGAGCTCAAAAATGCCATACTCACCCGATAATTCAAGTTTTCCAGTTTTAGGATTCTTTTTATAAAGGAACCCATCATCATTTACTTCTCTGCCCCTTAAGTCTACTTTTTTACCGTTTAATAAGTTTTTGTATTCCAAACGATAGGTAACCAGATGTACGGTTACGGTATCTTCTGTACCGATAAACTTCTCCCCGGCAAAGGAGATTAAATCGCCATTGGAGATATAGTGGTCAATGTCAATCCCGCTGTCGTGTCTGTTAAATATATCTGCAGCGGCTTTAGAGATGCCGGCGGCATTAAACGTGGTAACTTTCTTGATTTTATTTTCGATTCCCTGGTCAACGCAGCCGTAAGCAAACCATTGCGTTAGCGCGCCGCCCAACGAATGACCTGTCAGGGTAACAGAATGGTCTTTTAAATTGCGAATCCAATTAATAACATTCAGTTTTGCTGAGGCGTATTGTTCATAGCCAACCCCTGAATAGGCTGTATCTGCCAATACATCGTCAAGATTCATTTCCGTGCCGCGGCTGATAAAGAAGTTGTCGTCGCAATCTACCGCTGCATATCCAGCGTTCATCAGTCCATAGCCTTGAAAATCGTTCGTTGTTTCTTTTGCAAACGCAACAACGTAGGGGGTTAAGATAATTTCGCCGCCGCCAGCAATATTTTGGTACTGAGGCGTACTGGAATCTCGATGCCATTTGGAATACATAACCAAATTGCCGGGTTTCCAATCCACGTAGGCAATCGTTCTAGCCATAATTTCCACATCGGCATCGCTGGCGGAATAATCAGCGGTATCTGCCAATGACGGCACATAGATAGTACGCATAACGTCAGATTCCGGATTGTCAATATAGCTATCGCCATTAATGTCATACGTATTGCCAGTTTCTTTTCCCAGCAAGACATAGAAACGATAATCGCTGAAGAATTCCAGGAGCGGACCAATCATTTCCATCTGACTTGAACTTTTGAATTCATCTGAAACGGCGTTTGTTTCTGGATCATACCCATTAATAGTCGCGGGTTCGCCATTATGAGTCAAGAGATTATTATTAACAAGTAAATTAACAAGGAATTTCCATTGTTCATTCTTATCTTGATTTTGAATAAATTTCTTGTCATAGTCTTCTCTTGACATCGTGATGCCAGTATACGTAACATTGGAATTATCTCTGTCGAAGCTGTGTTCAAGATCATAATTCTGAATCATGTTAGCGCCTGCATTGTAGGAAACTACGTTGTCTACGCCGCCGGTTATTTCATCGACAGTAGCCTTTCCGAAGGAGACGTCGTATTCCGTAACGCCTATACGAAGTTGGTTCCCGGCTTTATTTTTCGTATTGGTGGCTTCAATCGGGTCGCTATCGGTCTTAATATCTACAGTGCAGGTAACGGAGATATTTCCAAACGCATTCTCTTTTGGCAGCCAATCGTCTTTTGTAATCGTCAACTGATGAGTTGTGGAATCCCAGGACGTATGCCCTTTGAAATCTTTTAATTCTATATCTTCGATATGTGTCAGCGTTCCATCGTCGTTTACCTTGTCGATACTCCACGTTACGCGAGAGATCTGTTGAATCGCCATCTGTTCCGAGTCGCAATCCTGTGAAAACTGCAGCGTTGTCTCGACAGACGTCTGCTTCCCGATAAACGCATCTTCAACGTCTTCCTTCTTTTCGCCTAACCCTAAATACAATTCTCGCGTTTCGCTCTTATCTTCAAACTGAATAGAATCCTGTACAATCTCAACTTCTTGCTTTTCACCAAACACTATCGTTTGCGTCCCCGCTGCGTTCGTCGCGTATATCGGCAAAGGCGTATCTGGGGAAAGACAGAAATGGTTATAATTTCCTGAGTTTATTCCTAAAACATTACCCTCAGCATCTTTAAACGTCCAAGTTGTTCCTGAATCAAAATAAAGATTTATCCATAACTCTTCTTCTCTTTCAGCAGGAAGCAAAACATTTTCTAACGTAGAACTCCAGCAATATAGAGGAGATTCTAGCAGTGTGTTTTTAGAGACGTCCAGCGTTTCAAGATTGTTGTTAGAGCATTTCAGAAATTTCAGCGCCGTACAGCCGGAGACGTCCAGCGTTTCAAGATTGTTGTTAGAGCATTCCAGATATTCCAGCGCCGTACAGCCGGAGACGTCCAGCGTTTCAAGATTGTTGTTATAGCAATACAGCATTTCCAGCGCCGTCAAGCCGGATACGTCCAGCGTTTCAAGATTGTTGTTATAGCAATCCAGCATTCCCAGCGCCGTCAAGCCGGATACGTCCAGCGTTTCAAGATTGTTGTAGTCGCAATGCAGCGCTTTCAGCGCCGTACAGCCGGATACGTCCAGCGTTTCAAGATTGTTGTGATAGCAATACAGCGTTTCCAGCGCCGTACAGCCGGATACGTCCAGCGTTTCAAGATTGTTGTAAGAGCATTCCAGATATTTCAGCGCCGTACAGCCGGATACGTCCAGCGAGGTGAGATTGGTGTCGTTGCACTCCACGAATCTTAAAGGCATAACGCCAGTATAAGAAAGTCCATTATCCGTCGTCGCTGTCCCGAAATAAGCAGGAGATAGAGTTAGAGAGCCGTTAAGTCTATATGAAAGAACACTATAAAAACAATAACCCCCTGATTCACTATCGTAATGAAAATAAATATAATCCTCAACGGCATTCGCTGGGGTTTGGTCTATTTTTTCAATCACAGTTAGGTCCGCAATAAATTCATGTTTTGGCGCTACGTTCTCTGCCGCCTCCAGCGGCGCGACTAGCGCTGGGACGCCGTCCGAGACGTCGGGAAACAACGGCGAAACGGTAAGCAATTCTCGAGATTCCAGAGCTTCAATCTGCATCGAATGTTCACGGCGGGACTGGGATTTGCTGGATTTACGATTATTGGGATTTCGCGTTGAAAACATGGTTAGCTCCTTGGTCTGATAAAATGAGGGCAGCTTATGTTAAGTGTAAACGCTTCCCCCGGGTTGTAAAATGTATTGTGATAAACAGACAGAAATGAGGTTCCTTAAACAGTTCAGGAACGGTTCCGTTCAAGTCGTCTGTTCAAACGTTGTTTGAATAAAGATCGCGTACAAACAGAACGCAGCGCCAAAATGTTTCTCAAGAAAGAAAAAATGGGGAGCGCGCTCACATGTCTTCCTGATGAAAGGTCTTAGACTACCTTATTTGCACAGACTGGAGACAGACTCCCCCCAAACGGAGAATCTTCCGTGCGTGCAAATAACGTACGATTACTGAATAGCATACAAGAAGATACATCTGTCTTGATACAGACGCGGCATCTTCTAAAAATTTACGCGAGCCATCGTAAAAGTGTCTAAGTTTTCATCAGGAACGCGATAATCAAGTTTATACACTCGATTTCGTTTAATTATAATTACTCTTAAAAATAATTCAAGCGCCAAAATTTGAATTTTTTCATTTTTTATGGGTGCACGCAAATATTTCTTGCAGTTGCACATGGTTGAGTCCGGTTCGCGGGCGTGTCGCCCGCATAGTACCGCGCAGCGGTTCAATATTTCTAGCCGTGGGTTTTACCCCACGGACTTAAAGATTAACAAAAAATGTCGACAAATCCCTTTTCTTACCCTCTCTCACGCCTGGCGTGAGGGAGGGTAAGAAAAGGGGCGGGTTCGATTAGGAGAGAGTGTAAAGCGCTGCGCCGCCCGTAGACTAAAGTCGACGGTTATCGAAATGGCGTCTCTTCGAGACGCAGTTCAGCTTCTCATCTTGTCTATCTTCGCAGGAAAAATTTGCGTGCACCCATTTTTTAGGGTACGATAAATTTTGGGTTGCGAAAATAGGTAAGATAAGAGGCTAAAACGTAGCCCACGCCTTTAGGCGTGG
This sequence comes from Thermoguttaceae bacterium, assembly GCA_017447745.1. Lineage (GTDB taxonomy): Bacteria > Planctomycetota > Planctomycetia > Pirellulales > Thermoguttaceae > RUG11551. Next base: position 50 of record JAFSMW010000003.1, on the reverse strand, counting down.
GATTCAAAACGGCATAAATAGTAATATAACGCACGAAGTCCCCTCCCTTC
>JAFSMW010000070.1 GCA_017447745.1 Thermoguttaceae bacterium | reverse complement strand
GAGCCGGTCAATGCCGTCTGCCAGAGCCGGGTTGCACCCGACAAGGTCGGTTCCTGATTGGACGTGGGTATCTTCGAATCCCGCTCGTTTGGAAGCAAAACCTTGTCCACTTCCCCGTGCGGGTACGCACCGAACTTTTTCATCAAACGGAACCCACAGTCCCGTCTGTTTGACGTATTCTCGATAGCGTTTGCAAATTGTAACGTGAGCTTGAACGTTGTCGGAACCGTCGAAAAAGATGTAACGCAATTTTCGAGAAGTTCCCAGCGTTCCTTTCTGCGATTCCCAAACCGCGCCCGCCGTCAAAAGACCAGTATCGTTCGCGTTACAGGGCTTTACTTCCAGCCGGGCGTCGTCCGGGGTTTCGTAAATCGCCATGTACGCGCTGCCGCTCAACGCAGGGTTTTTAACGACGTCTTCGCACACGCCCCAAAACGCCATGCAGATACCGTGTCCGCCGTACGTAATCAAACTAAAGTGAATGTTCGGCTCTTCAACCGGATAGGAAATTCCCTCGTTCATCGGGACGATAATTCTGTCGCCCGATTGGGGTTGGAACGGATACGGGAACCCCAGATTGGCAAACGGCTGAGACTTATCCGCCGCGTCGAGAGTAAAGAGGATTTCCGGCTTGTTCTCGTCGAGTTCAAAAGAACAGGAAACAACGTTCTGAGAGTTTGCCAGGAACAGGTCAAAGGCGATTGTCCTCTGTCCAACTTTACGTGGATGAAAAACCCAAAGTCGAGCGTTGGCAGAGTTCTGACGCCAAACCCGCCCAGAGCGTTTGTCGGTAACGTCCAGCGCCCCGTTGAGCGTATGGAAATCGCCTCGAATCGCTGCGTTTTCAATCGTGAGAATCTTGTCTTCTGTCGGCAGTTCCAAGCGGTCAATTCTCTTTGCGGTGTAATTGGCAAACCAAAACGAACCCGCGCCGTGCCCGGTAAATCGCGGTTGAATAGCCGTAACGCTATGCTCAATGACGAATCGAGAAGTCAATCGCGTCCAGCCCGACAAGGTCGGTTCCTGATTGGATGTGGGGAGCGCCGAAATCGGCTTGTTCGGAGGCAAAACCTTGTCCTTCTGCCCGTGCGGCTTCGCACCGTTGGTTTGAGTGGTCGACTTTTCGCCGCAGTTCCATTGAACAACTTCGCTGTTGTCGTATGCGACCACGCCGATTTGCGCTCTGCCGTCGCCCTTGACTTTGACGTCGCAGGCAATCTCCCAGACCTCGCCGACCTGAACGGGAATCGGCTTTGACGTCGGCGATACCGCCCAGTCGTTGACGCCGGTATAATCCACCCGCCGGGTTGGAGCGCCGTTTAGAAGTTCGGAAGAATCTTCAGACAGCGTCGCGGCGCCGGCGTCGCGTCCCCAGCAGGTTGCCTTCCCCATCGTCCAGGAATCGGGAGCGTCTGACTCGTTGGAAAATGTCGTCTCGCTGACCGCCAGCGTTGACAGGATTGTCAATAATAGCGTTATTCGTTTCATGGTACAAAGTCCTTGCAGCTGGTAAACATATTTGATCCAATTGTTTTTGATGATAAGTTTAGTTTATCCCAACGCAATGGAAAAATCAAGAAGGCGGGAAAAATTTTTCGTCCCCGGGGGTTGCATAGAAAAAATGAGTTTTTTATAATAGAAATATATGGTCAATTTAGGAAACGATAAAGATACCGTTCATACCATCCTCCACACCCCCCAATATTTACATACATACAACCTTTAACCGCAATTTTTAATCATGACAACCAACGTCTCTGACGTAAACAGCTCTATCAATACGCAGACCTCTGATTTTGACGGTTTTTTAAATGAACCGCCATATTGCTACGGCTGGACGACAAACGCCAAAGGCGTTAAAGTCCCGGTTTTCCCATACGTAATTTCCATTCTTGGACATCTTAACCTGAAAGAACTGGGCGTTCCAGAGGAAACGATTGAACATTCAACGGAATTGATGAAAAACACGTTGGCGGTGTATTTGGAACAGGTTATCAAACGATGGAAAAAGAGGCATTTCTGGCAAAAGAAGATCGACCTCCCTCTTATCATTCTGATTAACATAGCAGATAAAATTGGAGAACTTGTAACTGACGTAGTTGAAAAATTACAGGAAAAATATCCATTTGTTCGATTAATCGCCGTCCTTCCATTGCCCAAAAACGAGTTTATTAAACAACTCAAAAGCGAAGGCGAAACAAGCGCTAATATCAAGGCTTTTGAAAATCGATATAACGATTTTAAAAATGACAATGGTCAAAACCAAAAATTCATTTGGGAATTGTCAGAACGTGAAATGCCTCATATCGCTCAGCAAACAAAACTGAAAAAATGGCGCATGTTCAATGAATTTGTTGCTCAACATTCCCATCTGATGATTGTCTTTTGGCAAGGAGAAAAAGACAACTGGAAAGATCAGGAAGACAGCTTGACTTGGGCGGTTCGATATAAACTCGAAGGGTATCCCGGTCTTTCGCGCAATGAACAAACAGATTTGATCACATACCCAACTATCGGACCTGTCTTGCATATTCAAACAGACGCAGAAACGCTTCAGACGTCCGAAGACCATTTGCCTGTCCGCTATTATGCGGATCGCGCTATTATAACCGAAGAAATTGACGGAAAACGCGAGCTGATTATTTCCAATCCAAAGTTTTGGAATTTGGATAAGCTTCGTCATTCGTGGTGGGGCAGAAAGTTTTCAGATATTGGGAATCGTGCGGAGATTAAAAACAACTGCGAAATTCTAAAAGACCTCAATTACGCCTGTCAAGACAAAAGAATTCCGTTAAATAACCAGTCTCTCCGTTCCTTCATTGAAGAATATGTAATTCAACGGTACCAAAACAGCAAAAAACCAATTGATAAGGAAACCATTCCCGAAACCGACAAACCCACAGGGCAGCTTATAGCTCATTATTGCATTCTGGAAAAGATTGCAGAATATTATAAGAAAAAGACCTATCGATTAATCAATCTGTTTTGCGGGGCATTTTTATTGCTGCTGGTTTTTAATGCGTTTCTGCTTTTCTTGAACGACATTTGCACAATGGGATTTGGCGCCAATATTTTCCATTTGGGTCGTTACTATATTACACAATGGCTGCCTGATCAGCAATTGCCAGAAGGAGAATTTTATTGGGAACAGTTTGTCGGATCTGTTAATCAATATATTTCTCAAAGCGCTCCAGATGTAAAACTAAACACTGTGATTGGATCTCAAGCCCTGAACATCTCCAGAATTATTGGCGCGTTTCTGGGTTGCAGTTTTGCGGTTTCGCTATGTATAATTACAATATTCTATTGCTGCCTTGCGTCATTTTGTAATTCATGGCATTATAAATATCATCAGTTTAGAACTCTGGCAGACAGTCTGAGAGTTCAGGTATTTTGGAAGATTGGCGGCATGGACTACAGCGTCAGCGCCAACTTCCGTTCTCATCAAATCCCGGCTATGGACTGGCTTTTAATGGCGTTAAATGGACTTAACATTACCATACCAAACAGCGAAAAGATCGAATCGACAAATATACTCAAAGAACGAATCAGAATGCTGGATACAATCTGGATTGAAGACCGGATGAAGTTTTTTGAACGAATATTCAAAAGTAGTAAATTTAAACTTATTTCTGGAAGTCTGACTTTGTTTTCAAAACTGATCGCGGTTATAGTTCTTTCATTGATACCATTTTTAATTACATTCTTTGTTGCTGACATTGGCTTCAATATTGGCGTCGAGTCGTTTATGGGCATCCCATTAAAATTTGAATTCCCCTTTAAGGATTCACTTGTCATTGCCTGCAAAACAACAGGCGCATTGTGGTTACTGGTTTTCGTTTGGTTCATTATAAAATTCATTCGGAAATGGTTGGAAAATAACCTAAAGTGGTCGGAAAAGTATTATAATGGATTTTATGGCTTTTTCGGGAATATTTATCGAAGAATCAAACAACAAAATAAATCAAAACGATATTTCCTTGTCCCACGAAGTTCTAAAGTTTTCCATGCGTTAATTATCATTATTGCCTGTTTTGGGGCGTTCTTTGAAATAAATCGATTAAATCTGATCTATGCTGCCGCCCAAAACCCGTCCTTTGAACACCTTTACAACCCCACGATGGCAATTCGTTTGGTATTCCAGGTTATTTTATCTATCATGGCAATTTGGTGGCTCTACAATCGAATGGGATTGTTTACCAAAGCCCATCGCAGAATTGAGCAGTTGTATTATCCCTTTGCAATGGCGGATTATTCTATCGACACGTTGCTGGAAGTTGAGAAAATCGATGATAAAAATCGAAGTTATTGGGATAACATCCTCTCATTGTTTGGCTATTCCTCTTCCAAAAATTACCAATCTTCGAATAACGCGTCACGCACAAATGAGGATGAGACTAAAGTCAAGATTTGCCAACAAATTCTTCTTGAACTTGGTCAGGAAGTTTTGTCAAAGCGAGCGGACTGGATGCTTGCCGTTACGGATCGAAATTTACAGTCGCCCAAATAGCGCCAGCTTGAACTCGAAACCATAATCGTCATAACAAAATTGCATACATTAACCAACCCCTTAACCCCACGGAGAATTTCCCATGCCTACAACCCGCCGTCAATTCCTCAAAGGAGCCGCTGCCGCCGCGGCAGTTGCGTCCACGTTTACCATTCCCGCCGTTCATGCGGCTGAAAACAACACCATTCACGTCGGCATTGTCGGCTGCGGAAGCCGCGGGTCAGGCGCGCTGTTGCAGGCTCTCAATACCGAAGGACCCGTTGAGCTGGTTTCGATGGCAGACGCCTTTGAGTTCAAAACGGAACGCTTGCTTCAGCGCGTAAAAGACGCCCGCCCGGACAGGCTGAAAAACAACGATCCCAACACGGTCGCCAGATTCCACGGCTTGCACGGATACAAGGCGTGCATCGACGCCCTCAATCCCGGAGACGTCGTTATTCTGACCACGCCGACAGCGTTTCGTCACATTCATTTCCGTTACGCGGTCGAACGGGGAATTCACGTCTTTCTGGAAAAGTCGTTCGCCGTCGACACGCCCGGCATCAAGCACGTTGCCAAGTCGTGGGAAATCGCCCAGGAAAAGGGGCTGAAAGTTATGACCGGGCTGAACAACCGCAAGTACTTCCGAACCGAAGACTGCGTCGACCAGATTCACAACGGCGCTATCGGCGACATCACTGGCATTTTCGTCTATCGCTGTCAGGAAGAAGTCCCGTATAATTACGATCCCAACAAATCGACGCTGCAGAATCAGCTTCTCAATTTCAACAGCTTTACGTGGGTGGCGGGCAGCCCAATTATCGACTGGATGATTCACAACATCGACATCGGCTGCTGGTCGAAGAACGACTGGCCGGTTTGGTGTCAGGGCGTCTGCGGTCGTTCTGTTCGCACGATTAAAGACCAGGCTTACGACCATTCCACGGTGGAATTCCATTTCAAAGACGGCGTGAGAATGGTCGTTCAGCAGCGACAGATTCCCGGCACGTGGTGGGCGTTCAAATGCGTCGTTCAAGGAACCAAAGGCATGGCGGTTTTGGGCGAAGGACATCCCAGCCCGTGCATCTATAAAGGATTTACGGAAGATCACAACGACATCGTTTGGCGATCCGAAAAGCCGCGCAACGACTCCTATCAGGAAGAGCACAATCGTCTGTTCCGCATTATTCGGGAAGACCTGCCTAACGTCAAGGTGGACGAGGGCATCAAGTCCGCCTTTGCGGGAGTTATGGGACGCATGGCTTTGGAATCCGGTCAGGAGATTTCCTACGATGCTGCCTGGAATTCGGAATTCCAGTTCGTCAAAGACCTGGACGCCCTGGAACTGGACTCACCCTCGCCCCTCGAACCGGACGCAGAAGGGAACTACCCGCAGTTCAAGCAGGGAATCACGAGAAATTTCTGAGCTGATTTGTTAAAAACGAGTGTTTGTGAGTGAGGAATGAGGAGTGAGAAGTTAGGAGTTGTGGCGGTTCGAAAATAACTCCTCACCCCTCACTCCTAACTCCTAACTCAATCCCAACTCCGACCTTCAACCAAATATATCCTGCCTTATGAAACGCATACTATTTTTTATCGCTCTCGCCCTGTTTAACGTCAGCGCCTTTGCGGAATCCGACAAGGTCGGTTCCTGCTTGGATGTGGGTATCTTCGAATCCCACTTGTTCGGAGACAAAACCTTGTCCTTCTGCCCGTGCGGCTTCGCACCCGCGACGCTCGACGGCGGGCGAATGAAATTCGATTTTTCCGATTCCTCATGGAAGTTGACTGACGGCGCCGTCGGCGAAGTCGTTCCCCATGTTGACGGCGTCGAGGGCGCTGTGTTACAGCTTACTGGAAAAGGTTCCGGGACGTCGGCGTGGATTTACTCCGACTTCCCGTTTGACCAGCTTCGTCAGGCGTCTAAAGGCGGCTTGGGGCTGTTCCGATTCAAGGCGCGAACGCTCGGCGCCGGGCACGGCGGCATGACAGGCCCGCGATTCTGCAACAAGGATTTTTCGTTCACAACGGAATGGAAAACGTATACCATCATTTTCCCGATTCGTCCGGATATTAAAAACGACATTCTTCGTCTGGGACAATGGGAAGCCAACGCGACGTTCCAGTTTGCTGAGGCGGAAATTCTTCCTGTTACGCTCAGGACAGGCGACAACGGGCTTTCGGACAACGAGACGTTCAACCCTGTTACAGGCGCGTACTGTTTTGCGTCGTCGTTAAACAAAACCGGCGGTTCCTGCTCTCCGGCTCTTCAGCGGTGGACGGCGAGTTTCAACACCTGTCGATGGTGCTTCGGCGGCGATTCCGAAGTCGTCTATAAGTTCAACTCGCCTTGCAGCGATACGTTCAAAGACATTCAGCTGGAAATGAGCAGCGAGTATTATCTTCGCGGAAAGCTCGTCGCTCAGTACTCGATTGACGGCGAGAACTGGCAAACGCTTGCGGAACTGACGCAAGTCGGATCAGCTAACGGCGCCGCGGACAAGCTCGACGCCAAAAGCGTCTGGATTCGGTTTGTTACAGAGGAATTTAACGGAAGCGCCAACTTGCAGCTTCATCGATTCCGATTTACCGCCAACACAAAAAGCGGGAACGTTCAATCGGATCAGCCGTCCAGTTTAGACGTCGTTGGTACAACGCATTTCTGGGAACTCGTTTCTGGAGACGGCGGCTATCCGGAGGATTTTCAGTACGTCCTTCCGCAAGGGACGCCGGGAAATCAGACATACGATGTAACGCTCAACTGGAAAGACAAGTCCGGCGCCGACAAGACGAGCGTTTTGCGCTGTTCGTATTACGTCCCGGACTTCTATCGCGAAGATTACGGCTGGCTGCTCAATGCTGACGTTAGCGCCCCGATCTGGTGGGCGGACGCGTCACATAAAATCCCGCTGAACCGGAAAACGCCAAAGGCGTCAGACGCCCCGGAATGCAAAGGAATTTCCATTTCCGCCGCCGGGAACGATTACGAGTCCGCTCAGCTGGTTGTTCGTCCCGACGTCGAAACGAAAATCTCCGCCAAGGTTACAGGAGATTTGAAGTCTGACAACGGCGCGTCGATTCCTGCGGCAAACGTCGAATTGAGAAGCGTCTATTATCATTACGTTTCGCACCCGACGGACTCAACGGGAGTTCGAGATTTCTGGCCGGACGCTTTGCCGCCTCTGCCAGACGAACTGACCGCCAACGCTGGAAAGAACTGTCCGATTTGGATTACCGTCTACGTGCCAGCGGGAACGCCGGCGGGAACGTATGTTACAAACGTCGCCTTGAAGCTGACCGCCAACGGACAGACGCAGACGGCGAACGTCCCTGTTACGCTTCGCGTCTGGGGCTTTGATATTCCCAAATTCAACACCGTTGAAACGGCGTTCGGGTTCAACTGGAACTACGCCTGGAAATACCACGGCGTTAAAACGGAAGCCGATAAACGCGCTATTTTGGACAAGTATTTCAAACTCTTGGGTCGATACAGAATCAGTCCGTACAACCCGGTTCCGATGGATCCGATCAAAGTGAAATTTGTAGTTGACAAAGACAACCCGAGCGCGTCTCATGCGGAAATTGATTTCACGAATTTCGACGCCGCTTTTGCCAAAGCGATTGAGAAATACAGTTTCACTGGAATGCATTTGACAATTCAAGGCATGGGCGGCGGCACGTTCCAGCAGCGTTGGGAACCGCAATTGCTCGGATACAAAGAGAATACGCCGGAATATCAGGCGATGTTCAAAAGTCAGGTCGTCCAGTTGCAAAATCATCTCAAGGAAAAAGGCTGGCTGAACATGTTTTACACATACTGGTTTGACGAGCCAGCTGAAAAGGACTACGAGTTTGTTCGCGACGGCATGAACCGAATCAAGCGCTACGCGCCGGAAATTCCCAATATGATTACGGAAGAGCCGGGAGCGGACGAAGTGGAAAAGGAAAACCTCGGCAGAATTGACATCTGGTGTCCTGTTACGCCGAATTACAATCACGACCAGGCGCAGCCGCTGAAAGACAAGGGCGCGCGATTCTGGACGTACGTCTGCTGCTGGCCGCACGCGCCGTACTGTACAGAGTTCACCGACCACGCCGCCGTCGAGTTGAGAACGTGGCTGTGGCAGACTTGGAAATATGACAACAGCGGCATTCTCGTTTGGCAGTCCAACTACTGGACGTCTAACGCGGCGTTCCCGGATCCGAACGCGCCGCAAAACCCGTACCTTGACCCAATGTGTTACGTGAACGACAGCGGACTTCCGCCGGGAACGAAACGTTTCTGGGGCAACGGCGACGGTCGATTCCTCTATCCTCCGCTGTCGTGTCAGACGCCCAGTTCTGAACCGAACTTCGACGACCCGGTACCGTCAATTCGAATTGAAGCGCTCCGCGAAGGAATTGAAGATTTTGAGATGTTACAGATTCTCAAATCGAAACTCGCCAAAGCCAAAAACCTTGCGCCTCAACAGCGTCAGAAATACGAATCGCTGCTGGAAGTTCCAGAGGAAATCACGTCCAACTGGACGACGTTCAACTACTCGCCTGACGCGATTTATCAGCGCCGCGCCGCTGTCGCCGAGGCGATTGAAGAACTGTCAAGGCAGTAGGCAATAGGCAGTAGGCAGTAGTTTTTTAATAATTCCTAACTCATTTTTCAACCTTTTAACCAATTAACCCCAGACCCATGAAACACCTCATTCCCTTTGCTTTATTAGCCATGACCCTTGTAACAACCTGTAACGCGGCGGAAGATTATTCAGAGTTAATCGCCAATTCCGAAGCGAGAGTTTATCAAGCTGCCGACGGCGCGAAACTGCCGTATCGTCTGTTCAAGCCGGACAACTACGACCCGAACAAGTCCTATCCGCTGATTATTTTCCTTCACGGAGCGGGCGAACGCGGCGACGACAATATCAAGCAGCTTTTCCATCCGCAGTTCTTAACGCTCATCAGCGGCGAAAACCGGGTAAAGAATCCCGCGTTCCTGATCGCTCCCCAATGCCCGGAAAGAAAACGCTGGTGCGAAACGAACTGGGCGGAAAGAAACGCTCATACAACGCCCGTTACGCCGTCGGACAGTATGACCTGTCTGCTGGCGGTTGTTGACGAATTGAGAAAAGAATTCTCGCTCGACAAGTCCCGTCTGTACGTAACCGGGATGTCGATGGGCGGATACGGAACCTGTGATTTCGTCTGCCGACGCGGGAACGAGGTTGCCGCTTACGTCCCGCTGTGCGGCGGCGCGGACAACGAGAAAATCTGCCAGTTCAAAAACGCCAAGGGCTGGTTTTTCCACGGCGACCGCGATCCCGCCGTTCCGGTTGAACGTTCCCGCAGCGCCGTCGCCGCGCTCAAAGCCGCCGGCTGCGACGTCAAATATACAGAGCTTCCCGGACGCGGACACGCCATCTGGACGGAAGTCTATTACACGCCCGGATTTGCCGAATGGCTATTTGAACAGAAGCTGAAATAATGGGGAATAGGGGTTAGGAAATAGGGAATAGGGAATAGTTTTTTCTACTCCCCATTCCCTACTCCCCATTCCCCATTCCCTATGGCGCGTCTTTGCTAGGCGCGCCATTTTTTCTTGTTTATCCTGGCAAGAAATAGAAAATCGATGTTGCATTGTTTTCATTTTTTGGTAAAATAGGGAATCAATTCAATATATTTATTAACCCCCACCCCAAAAGACAAAACTATGATTCGAGTATACAACACGCTCAGTCGTCAAAAGGAAGATTTCGTACCCGTCCAGACGCCCACCGGCGAGAAACGTCCTGTCGGAATGTATTTGTGCGGTCCGACGGTTTATAAGCCCAGCCACATCGGGCACATGGTCGGTCCGGTAATTTTTGACTGCGTCAAGCGATACCTGACCTACAGCGGGTACGACGTTACGTTCGTTGTCAATATTACCGACGTTGACGACAAGCTCATCAACGAGTCCAACGCCCGCCACATGGCGATGGCTGACCTGGCGGCGGAAATGACCCAGGATTACCTGTCGAACATTCAGGCGCTGGGCGTTACGACCATCGACCATTTCCCGCACGCGACGGAGTACATTCCTCAGATTATCAAATTCGTTCAGGATTTGATCGACAAAGGGTTTGCTTACGAGTCCGACGGCGACGTTTACTACGACGTCGCGCAGTTCGCCGGATACGGAAAGCTGTCACACCGATCCGTCGAGCAGATGCTGGGCGAAGGCGGTTCCACGGCGGAAAGAAAACACTCTGCGGCGGACTTCGCATTGTGGAAAAGCGCGAAGCCGGGCGAACCCTCCTGGGAATCCCCCTGGGGGCCGGGCAGACCGGGCTGGCATATTGAATGTTCCGTTATGGGATCCTGCCTGCTGGGAGACACGTTCGACATTCACGGCGGCGGGCTGGACTTGGCGTTTCCGCACCACGAAAACGAAATCGCCCAGTCGGAAGCACGAAGCGGCAAACCGTACGTCAAATACTGGATGCACAACGGGCTGATGCAGGCGTCGGACGAAATCGGAAAAGTCGGCGGACGCAAGACCAAGGCGGCGGACGCCCCGGAAGCCAAAGAAGGCGACATCGCGTCGCAGGAAGCCGGTAAAATCAGCAAGTCCAAAGGTTCTGTCCCGTTCCGCGACATGCTCAAGACGTTTGCCGGCGAAACGATTCGTTTCTTCCTGTTGTCAACGCATTATCGACGTCCGATTGACTATTCCGTCCGACGTATCGAAGAAGTTCAAACCGGCCTGGAAGCGTTCTATCGATTCTTCAAACGCTTTGACCGCGTTACCGGAACGAAATTCTATCAGACGGAATTCGCCAAAACCCGCGACGCCGGCGAGTTCGATCCGGGTCAGTCGGAACTGCTGCAGTCGGTCGCGCAAAGCCGCAAGACGTTCCTCGACGCCATGGACGACGACTTCAACACCGGCGCGGGAATCGCCGAGCTGTTCGACCTGCTCAAGAAGCTCAACAAGTTCATCGACGACCAGAAGCTGGAAACCGCCCCGACGCCGGAAGCCGTCGCGCAGCTCATTCAGGGCGTCAAGACGTTCCGGGAACTGGCGGGCGCATTGGGACTGTTCCTCGAACCGCCCAAGAAAGCTGGTCAGGACGACAACGCCGAAGACAATTCGCTCGTTGACGGCTTGATGAACCTGATTATTCGGATTCGCGCCAACGCCCGACAGAATAAAGACTGGGCGACAAGCGACCTGATTCGCGACGCGCTGAAAGAACTGGGCGTCAAACTGGAAGACCGCCCTGACAAAACAACGACTTGGGAAAAGATATAATCCCCTTGAGATAAAAGCGGTAATTCCGCAAGATAAATATGTCTAATCAAAAAGCGTCAGCACTGCAATATGCGCTGACGCTAAATTTGTGCGATTCTGGCAACCAGCGTTTTTAATATAGCGATCAATTCGTGAGTCTGATCTTCTTTGATGACGCTTGTATTTCCTCTATTAATTTCTTAATCCGGGGATATGTTTCAGAGTATTTAGTTAACAATTCACAAAATTGCGCTTTGACATCGTCGTTGCAATATTGAATCCAGTTATTTTTATACATAACGCATAACAGGTCAATTTTTTTATTACAATTGGATAATTTCCAATTTAAAGCCCTATCGGCATCAGCAAGATAAGGACTAACAACAGAATAGGAAATATATTCCATTTTTCTCATCTGAATAATTGATCGAACTTCATTGATTTTATGAAGTACAGAATCCAAAACCTTTTTTTGTTTTGTGGTTTCTTCCTCGATACGGCTAGAAGTATACCGGTTCAAATCGTCAATTCGCTTTTGTGTAGATTGACTCAGATATTTAATACCGACTTCCAAATTTTTGAAAATCGTCAAATTTTTATTAATGGCTTCCATGCTTAAAAGCTTGTAATCCACGTCTAAATCTTGCTTTTTTCGTTCTTCTTCAAGTTCGGCAATTTGATTATGAATACTTTGAACAACGCTCTGATCTACTAAACGAGATGCGAGAGTTTTTAGAGAATAGTGCAAAAAGTTTTCTTTCGCGGTTTCTTTAGCAGGAATAAATTCTGTTTTATTATCGTATGTAAATTCGATTGTATTAAACAACTCGCTATCTTCATTTAAAAAACGTCTAATCAAGTCGTTAAAAAGGTTAATAGACTCCGTTTTATTTAAAACTGCCGGGCGCATTTCTCTGGAGAACTTTTCTGGAAGGGGATCCTTTTTATAATCATGATATTTAATTTGAAATTTGGGAATAGCAGACAATCCATGCTTTTTCCAGATGAATTCACCATACCGTTTTTCCTGACAATCAAGGAGTTCAGCGCCGGGAACCGTTTTCCATGCGCCATTATCCTTGTATTGTAACGAAACCCATCCGTTTCTGCAATCGCCTTTCTTTATTCTCCACTCCAAACGCATATTTTGTTGTACATCGTCAATATTGGTAATGGGCGATGTTAACACAACTGTAACGTCATGTTTTTCATTATACGGCATGGGGTAATCATAATAGATTTTAATTCGATGTATACAAACTTCGCCCTTGACCGAAAAGAATTTCATTTCATTTTGCTTCTGGACGTTCTGGAGCATAATTTCTGTAGTTGAAAATCCTTGTTGAGCTCTTTTCTTCAAAATGGAATTATCATCGGAGAGCAAAACGTTGTTCAAGTGAATCCCTCCTGTGGAGGAATCGCTTGAAACATAATAATCAACCGTTGCCTTAACATTGATTGCATTGTCTGGCAATTTAAAGGAGCAAACAAATATTTCCCCGGAAGTTAACGATAAAACGTCCCCCGGCTTATCGATGGTTTTGAATTTTCCGCCGTCCTTATACAATGTCATTGATGAGCTTAACAACCTGGAATCAGATATTGATGCGTAATGCGCTCCGGAAAAGACGTTAACGTCTTCAGAGTTTGCATCCGAAACATTGAGCAACACAACAGCAGTTAAGAAAGCAGCGGCAATAACAATGCATCTATTCATGGCGTTTAATCCGGTAAAAAGTTGGGAATATAAACGTACATATTCCCAACAATGTTATAATATTAACGTTGGAAACTAATTGTATGTATGTACAAATACTACTCTTCAGATGTAAGTTCCAGGTATTTTTTATAAAATTCGATTATCTCGGGTTTAACTTCTAAATTCTCCGCCCATGGAATAACCATTTCATTTACATCTCGATTTTTGATTGCCGCAATGACAGGATTACTCCATTTTCTATCTATTCCAAGAGCATCTGCTGTTGTTCCTCCAGCTTTCAAAAGATTATCTTCTTCCTCCGGCACAACTATCTTTTGATATTCCCAAAATTCGCCTTTAAAATCTTTATACGTTTCTTTTGCGGATTCTCCGATAAACACCCACTGAAATTCACCAGCTTCTTTAACCTTTTGAACAACCTTGTCTGCCATGGGCTTGCCAAATCTTTCAATAGTGAACGTAGTCTCCTTTGCAAGAAGCGGTCCCAAATCTGTTGAAAAGTCTTCTACAATCTTCCCAAAATCATCTGAGACATATTTTCTTGCAGCTTTAGTTGCAGCTCTGGTTGCATGAGTTACAGCCAAGGCCCCAATATATCGAGCAAATGGACTTCCAAAATTTATTTTCTGGAAATACATGTTTACAGTATCTCGAATTTCAGAAGCTTCGTTGGATTTCCAAACATTGGGATAGTCTTCATATCCGTTTTGAGCAATACATCTTATTGTTGTCATTGTTTTAGATTCGCTGAACGGTTCGCCAGAATCCGCATTTAGACGATTTTGATCAGTGATCTGTTTCACAACTTCATGGAAGCCATATCCTGATAATGAGATTGCCGCACTGCCGCCGCCTGTTGCTATTGCTGTTAACGTTTCTGAGATTATATGCAATTGACGGTTCATGTCGTCAAGCGTTGATTTAATATCAACTAACTCTTTGTGAATATTTTCGAGATCCTCATGCAAATCTTTAAAGCCCTGTTGTAATACTGCAATTATTTGCTGATTGTCCTTGTGCAATACGTCAAGTTTATCGCAAATTTCATTGCAAATTATAACTGTTTGTTCATCGAGCTTTTTGAGAAGTTCTTCATGATTCTTTTTTAGCGTATTATTGATTTCGTTAAGAATATCAGAAATGTGCGCAGCATTAAAGGTTGTTTGAATAAGTCCGGCGGCGTAGTCAAACTTACCATAAACTTCCATTAAAACATCATAACGTCTTTCCCATCGTAACACTCGCAATTGATATGTTGCTTCATTAATTATGTCTGGGTTGTACTTTCTATCTTCCCAAATATTTTTAAGTTCACGCGCCCAATTTTTAATCTTTTCAGAAACATATTCTTTATGTTCTGTAGTCTCTTTAGGATTCGTTTTCAAAAAATCGGCATACTTTTTCCGTTCGTTTTCAATCGCAATATTTTTTGCTTCTTTGTCAGCTGAATGAACTTGAGGAGCGTCTGGAAACGCCTCAATAAATGAATCATATCCCTCTTCTGTATTGCAATGTTGGGCAAATTCAAACATGATTTGTTCAATATGATGAATAGCCACCCACGTTTGAATTGTGTCTGGATGCTGAGAAATAAAGTCGTAAAAGCCTGGAACGGTATTCTTGTTCACGTAGATTTCAAACAATTCTCCCAATGCAATTTGCGTTTGAAGTTTGTCGGGATATTGTTCAATAAACTTGTTTAAACCTTCAATACTCAGATTGTTTTTGAGCTGTAAGTATCGCAGCGCAAAAGCAGCTCTTGCTTCGTTAGAATCCGGATATTGACGGATGAAATTATCCAGAACGAGAGGATCTGTCAATTCATCTGGAGACATTTTCTCAAAAATTTGCTGTACTGGAGACGATTTAGCCACAGCCGCCTTTTTGACATTATTTCCTTTTTTTTCCGCAGCATAGACTGTAACAGAAGAAGCTATGACCGCTAAAATCACTCCAACACTAAAACAATAACTAATAGACTTTCGGGTTATTGACAACATGGTTTTTCCTTTCGTTTACCAAGACAGACGCCCTTTCAGAATTCACCGAACGGACATCTGTCTACAGAATTTTTGAAATCCTGCAATGTTTATACTAATTTTTAGCAAAGTTAAAAGAATAATCGCCTTGAATATGTTATTGGTCTATCGGTTCCAACATCGGAAGCGACAATTCCTGCGGTTCGCTGTCGCTGCTGTCATAAGATTCGGAATCCGTCATATCCGATTGAGGAAGCGAAATATCCTGCTGTTCGTCGGCGTTGTATTCATTGGTTGTCGAATCCCCATTATTGGAAACGCCTTTAGAAGACCCATTTCCATTTTCTTCCAGGAAAGGAGCGAGAAAGACAGTAGCGCAACAGGCAGTTGTACCAATACCGCAGCCAAGACAACACCAATCACCCGCATCCATTGTCGATTTTTCTTCACTTCCTCCTTCTTGCGCCCTTAATTTGAGTTCATTAAAAGCAAGATTGCAACGATGAAACTGCTTTGGCATTGCAAGAATCGCCAGGAAAACGCCTTGTTTATCTACGATGTTTCTGAAGTATTCGCTGCATGAGCAACTGTTGTTCAAAATGCGGTATGCACAATGACCATTGTACGGGGTGATATATGCATCGTAAAAATCAAGCGCCAAATAGGTCAATGGACGCGAAAAGAAGAATGCCAACAATAACAACACGCCCAAAAAACTGAAAATCATCGTTTTTTTATGTTTCTTAACGAAATTTAACATTTTAATGAATCTCCTTAAATGAATCTCCTTAAATAAATGCATATACTATTTATATTGAATTATAATTCATTTTGATTACATAACAAGTCCCCCTCAGAAATTTTAAAATAACAAGAACACCAGACAAATAATTAGATTGATTCTTTTCTGACATATAAAATACCAGCGTTTAATAATTGACGCTGATATGTTGAATGAGGGATTTTTGACCCGCTTTATATGATTGTTCTTTATATTTAACCAGAGATTTAGCAATCATTTAGAATAGTAAAAAGTTAATAGGACGTCAGAGGTCTTGCTTCGCTGAGTTACATTGATAAAAATGATTACATCGTCGCATTTTGAAAAGAAACGCCCGATTTGTTTTATATACGCATATATAACTGTCTAATTGTTTAGTCTATTCCATATTATTCCAAAGTTATTTGTTGGCATAATATTGATAATATATTTGAAGATTCTAAAAACGCGTCATATTATTTCCGGAAAAAGATTCAAAAATCGCTCTTGACTCTCTTTGAAAAAATCTCTATAGTCCAGATTATTGCCAAAACAGTTTTTCTGTTTTGCACTGGCAGATGAAATATATCTGCAAATTCAGGATTTGCTGAGCCATGGACGGCTCAGGAACTCTAACATATACGATTCCTTTAACCCGCGGCGCAAGTTGCGGACTTTGACATGGATGGATTCAAGTCATGGAATTAAGCATTGTTAACAGATTGCAAGTCAAATGGGCGCTTGCGACGTTATTGATCGTCGTTTCGCTTGTTGGCTGTAGCAGTACAGGCGGCTCTAAATGGTCTTTTGGTCGAAAAGACCTGGAAAAATCCGATCAGCTGGCAACGTATAGAGAAAACCGTCAAGCCGTTCAAACAGACGGGGACATAATTCCGCCAGCCAACAAAGCCAAACCGGAAGCGACAGCCGCTTTGGGAGAACAACGTCTGGCAGACAGCGGATACAGAGGCTCTAACGGACCGAAATACAACGAGACGTTGGATCAGCTCAATCAGCCGCCAGTCAACGCGGCAGAAAATTACGCTGCGGTCGAACAGATGGCGTCTAAGGCTAACGCCGCTTCTAATAACTCGCCGGTTGCCTATAAAGAGGAAAACGCCTCGCCAATGGATCCGGCTGCATTCCCCACCAACGTTCCGCCGATAGTTTCTCCTCAAGCGCCAGCAATTGCGTCAAATACGGATCCATCCTCGACAGATTCTTTGGCTTTACCGCCAGTTCCTGAGATGCCTGGTTCTGAACCAGTTCCAGCGCCGATATCTCCTGCAATCGCGTCTGATTCAACGCAGAACAACAACGCAATTGCGCCAGTTAATTATCAGACGGAAATTCCCGAAAGCGAAGCGCAGGCGTTTACGCCTTCAGATGGAGTGTTCCTGCCAGGAAGTCTGGACATAAATCGATTTGAGACCGAATTCGCAAATCCAAGCTCGTCTTCAACGCAGCCCAATTCTTCGGGAACAAATCAGACGTATCCAACAACGCCGCCCACCGTTCCTGATGCGAACTCTACGTCAAACGATTATCTTCTAATTCCGCCAGACGGTCCTGGTCCGATAAATCCGCAGACGCCGCCCGGGATGACAAATAATCAAAACGTTCCCCATGAACTGAAAAACAGTTTCAATAAAGACAGAGTTGTAATAGTCAAGAATTCCCGAGCCGTTATGACAGAATCCGATTTCTGCTCGCTGGGCTATCACGATGTCGCCAATCTGGCGACCGGAAAGCCGATTGTTGCAAAGACGTCTTCCAGACCGGCGAGAATTCAAATGTCGGCTGAGAATAATGTCGTTCCTGTTGTTCAGACGTCTCTGGTTCGTCCGTTAGACGAGTCTTCCCAAAACATTGCCCCTTGCAATCCGGAATCCATTGCCGATTCCACCCCGCCCATTTTGATGAACTTGGCGCCGATGAATTAAGGAGTAGATAACAGGCATTAGGGAACAGAATTCACACATGTATATCGTAACTGGCTGCGCCGGATTTATCGCCTCGAGGTT
Source organism: Thermoguttaceae bacterium (assembly GCA_017447745.1). GTDB lineage: Bacteria > Planctomycetota > Planctomycetia > Pirellulales > Thermoguttaceae > RUG11551. The sequence goes on along the minus strand of JAFSMW010000070.1, from coordinate 7,998 downwards.
GACTCTCCATCTGCTTGAGCAGGGAAATGAGATTTTAGGAATCGACGTTCTCAACGACGCATACGATTGTCGGCTGAAAAACTATCGACTCAAAATCCTCAAGGCGTTTCCGAATTTTCGATTTAAAAAAGGCGACATCGCAGACAAGGACTTTGTTTTCAAACAGGTCAAATCCTGCAAAAATTTAACGGCGATTTACAATCTCGCCGCTCGCGCCGGCGTTCGAACCAGCGTTGTCAATCCGTGGATTTATTATCATTCCAACGCGCTCGGATCGCTCAACATGATCGACGCCTGCCGTCAGTTTGACGTTCCCAAATACATTTTGGCGTCCACGTCAAGCCTGTACGGCGACTGTCCAACTGGAAAATTCTCTGAAACCGATTGCACCGACAGACCGCTGTCCCCCTACGCAGCCTCCAAAAAGGCGGCGGAAGCGATGGCGTACTCGTACCATCATCTTCATGGAATTGACGTTTCGATTCTTCGCTTTTTTACCGTTTACGGACCTGCCGGGCGCCCGGACATGAGCATCTTCCGCTTTATTCGTCACATTGATCAGGACGAGCCGATAACCCTTTTTGGCGACGGAACTCAGGAACGCGATTTTACCTACGTTGACGACATCGTCCGCGGAACGCAGCTGGCGGAAAAGAACGTCGGATACGATATTTTCAATCTCGGCGGCGATAACGTTGTCGTTTTGAACGATTTGATCGCGCTGATTGGGCGTCTGCTTGGCAAAGAAGTCATTATCGACTACCGTCCCGCTCATCGCGCTGACGTAAAACGGACGTCCGCCAACATCGACCACGCTCGAAAGGTTCTCAAGTGGTCGCCCAAAACCTCGATTGAAAAAGGGGTTGAAAAAACAATTCAATGGTATCTCGAAAATCGTCAACTGGCGTTGAAAATTGACTTGGGAGAATAATCCGCTCTTAGACGCTCCATTTCCCCCGATTTTCGCCCCCCTCTTGCAAAGAAGTTCAAAGACGATATATTAATTATATTATATTAACAATTGAGAATAACGTTTGACTCTTGGAACCGGGAGTCTGTCCCGGATTATAGCCAGATTTGAAAACGACGTCATTCTCTCTGAACAGTTAATTACTCAACCTTAACTACCTAATAACCATGTCAGAATCGAATAATTGCATTAGTCTCGAACAGGCGAAAGCTCCCTTTTTTGTTGGTATCGATTTAGGGGGAACCAATACTAAATTCGGCGTTGTTGACGACAACGGACAGACCGTTTCTCGTTTGAGCATTCCGACTCACGTCTCCGAAGGACCGGAACAGGCGGCAACCCGTATTGGCGAAGCGATTCTGGAAGTTGCTCAAAAAGCGGGTTTGACCAAAAGCCAGGTCAAAGCAGTTGGACTTGCTTCTGCAGGAACGATGGACATCCCCGGCGGTCGCTTGATGGTTCCCGCCAACCTCGGTCCGCTGTGGAACTATTATCCAATTCGCGACAAGGTTTCCGCCGCTTGCGGATTGCCGGTCGTCTTTGCCAACGACGCCGACGCCGCTGCATATGGCGAATACTGGATCGGTCCCGGCAAAGAATATCAAAGCATGATCATGCTCACCTTGGGTACGGGCTTGGGCTGCGGAATCATTTATAACGACATGATTATTTCCGGGGCGCATTCCCACGGCGGCGAATACGGTCACACTCTGGTCGACCTGCTGCCCAACGCTCGCGTTTGCGGCTGCGGAAAAGCCGGGCATCTGGAAGCGTACGTCTCTGCGACGTCGGTTATCAAACGGATGAAAGAAGCAATTGCCGCCGGAAAATCGACGTCCGTTGCCAAGCTGCTGGAACAAGGCGCTGAACTTGACGCCAAACTCGTTGGAGACGAAGCGGCAAAGGGCGACCCGGTTTCTCTGGAAATTGTCATGGACGTCGCTCGATACCTTGGCGTCGGCATGATTAACCTGATGCACACCATCGACCCGGAATGCATTCTTATTGGCGGAGCCATGACGTTTGGAAAGAATGAAACGGAGTTGGGACGCGCTTTCAAAGCGAGAGTTCGTCAGACCATAAACGAAGGAGCCTATAAGGTTCTGGCTGAAAATACGGTTATCGAATACGCAGAACTGGGCGGCGACGCCGGGTACATCGGAGCGGCAGGAATCGCCAGAGCGGCGCAGGAATGAGGCTGCTGTAAATAACGCGCAAAGCGCATCCGCTAGAACCGCTTTAGCGGTTCAATATCATTAACCGTGGGTTTTAACCCACGGAGGCAATAGTGAAGATTTCCCTACTGCCTTGCATACTACCAGAACAATCCAGTCTTTTCAACCGGTCGATTGAGCTGAAGATAAACTTCAAACCGATGGTACAGTTGATCTGATTTGATTACCATCGGAGCGCGGGCTTCCATGATGTTTTTCGGACCGCGGAAGCTGGCTGGCGTTTCATAAATAGTCAAGCTCGGATCGTTGGCTATCCGCTGACTCATGTGGAACTGTTGACGCAGCATCGCGGTAAGACGCCCTAAATGCCCGGTTGTTCCCTGAAATTGAATTTGCTGTAATTGCTTATGGTTGTCAAAGTAATAGGTCAGCACGCCTGTCAAGTCGTCAGGAGAAGAACCCGTTACCAAAGAAACGCGATATCCCTGCAAGTTCATTGGACCGACGCATGCGGTTACGAAATCCCAATTTTGTTCGACCCAGGCTGGGGTAATGTCAAATCGAAACCAGAATTCCAATCCTGTCATATTTCGTTGAACAACCGTATTGGGAACAACCGGAATCGGACCGGAGACAACGCCTACTCCTTGATGAGTATGAACAACCTGTCCGGGAACTTCCGAATAATAAACCACCGTTGACGGAGCTGGCGCTCCAATAACCTGAACTGGCGGAGCCTGCTCTACCGTTGAAACGGACGGGGGAGCCTGATTGATCGGCTGAACGGGGTAATACGGTTCCGGCTGCGGCTGTTCTGAAGGCATAAATCCTACTTGATGAACAGTTTTGTCCGAGTTGGTTTGAGGTTTCCTCCACTGTATATCATTTGAATTGACAGAACGATCCATTTCCGCTTTTTGACGTTGCGTCAGGTCGTTGAGCTGATTCACCGAATTGGAATACAGAACCTGTTGCGAAACCGGCTCAAGCTGAGGCTTTGTTTCAGCCGGGCTGGTTACTGAAAACAGAGAACTGGTTTGAGGCAGGTAACTCAACACAGGCGGGATAGCCGCTGCCAATGCAACGGTTGTCAGCAGTACGGAAAATTTGGACTCCATGAAATTCAACTTGATTTTTTGGAAAAATTCAGATATTATGGATTAGTAGGCATTTGCCTACTGTCTAATTATTATAGCTTAACAATCAATAGAATAGTAATAACTATGACTACTCAAACGGAAAATACCGACCTTCAAAATACTGTTTGTAACGATTATTCCGAAAATGACGATTCGCGTCCTTCAGATGAGCAGAAGCCTATGTCGTTTATCGGCATTTTTACTCGAGGGCTCTTGATGGGATCCGCCGATGCCGTGCCTGGCGTTTCGGGTGGAACAATTGCGTTAATCGTTGGCATTTATCAACGGCTTATTACGGCTATTAGCCATTTTGACTTCCATTTGGTCAAATTGGTATGCACATTCCAGTTTCGCAAAGCGTTGGATTATATCGACTTTAAATTCCTCTTTCCGTTGATTTGCGGAATCGGAACGGCGCTGGTTGCGGTTTTGAGTACGATGAATTATCTGCTTACCGAACAGAGAATGTATGTTCTGTCGGTCTTTTTTGGACTCATTGCCGCCAGCTGCGTCCTGGTGATAAAAAAGATTCATCTGCATAAAGTCAGCAGTTGGATTCTTCTCGCTCTGGGAGCCGTTTTCGCATTCTGGCTTGTTGGACAACCGTTTATGCAGGGGTCAGAACACGCTTATTCATGGTTGTTTGTTTGCGGCATGATTGCCATCTGCGCCATGGTTCTGCCTGGAATCAGCGGTTCGTACATTCTTCTGATTTTGGGAGAATATACATTCATGTCCGGTAAAGTTAAACAGATTGCTATGGCTCTTCTCCATGGGCAGATTCCTGCAACGTCGGATTGGCTTTCCGTTGCGATTTTTCTCTGTGGCTGTGTTGTGGGAATTATCGGATTTACCAAAATCTTGAAAATCATGTTGGCGAATTTTGAGCAATCAACGCTGGCAATTCTTTGTGGATTTATGGTCGGCTCTTTGAGAAGCCTTTGGCCTTTCCAGGAAAAGGTAACTCTTACGCCTGCTACAGAAACAACGAAGGAAATCGTCCGTTATATCAACATCGCCCCGGCAGACGTCCAAACGGCGCTTATCGCCGCCGCTATTGCCCTTGGGTCAATGATCGCTCTTCTGGCAATTGAATATGTTGCCAAGAAAGGCTCCAAATAGTTTCTTTCTCTTTTATTCCTCTTGGAATTGAATTCAACTTGACCTTCTATCTACAATTTGATCAAAAGGCGCGATCGCTGTGATCGCGCAATACTTTTCATGAGAACGACTGATAATTCAATTGAGAATCTGTCCAGGTCGTTTGGATTCAAAGACGAAAACGGCGCTTTTATATCCTCAATATTGACGCGTTTTTGATTGAGTCCGACGATAATCCTGTCCGGACTCCCTCAAAACAATTATTGGAACTCTCTCTTTTAAGACAAAGGAAATAACTATGGGTTGTTGTACTACGAAAGACAATACGAGAGAAAAGGGTAAAACTGACAAAAAGTCTTCCTGCGATACTGCACAGACCGAGAATTTGAAAACGGCTTCGCAAGAACATTCCGCAGAAGATTGCAACGACGATTCCTGCAAAATTCATCACCCGGAAGATTCGGAGCAGAAATCTGACGAGCATTGCGGCTGTAAATAGCGCAACGTCAGAAAACGCTTCATAAACGGTTTATAGAGAAAACTGTTTATGCAGAAAAAACCGGGAAGACTCAATCTTCCCGGTTCTTTTGGACATCACTCTCTAACAGGAGTATTGTTTAACGGTTTACTTCCAGACCGATAGTAAATCCGTGGACAAGGCTGTCGCCTTTATTATTGTTCATGTTGATTCCCATTGCTCTTGACGTTCCTGCGATTGAGTAGTCAACCATTTCTGCAGAGCGGGCAATGTTTCCAACGTACATGAGGGTATAACCCATTCTCAAGTTAACCAGCTGAGTAATCTGGAGTTTTGCATTGAATCGGGCTTCAACAACCGGTGAGAACAATGCATCCGTTCCATGATGGTTAAACGTAAACGACGTTGCATTGATGTATCCCGGATATCCTTGCATGCCGATGTATTCGTAATAGGTGTTTTCGTAAGTCGTAGCGCCGTCGTCGTCTGTAACTTCATTTTGAACAGTTTCGTATCGAGTGCTCAGGTTTGAACCCAGAACGCCGTTTTGACGGATTGACTGGTTGTTGACGGCAGCCATAAACTTGGCTTGGAAATCGAACGTCCATCTTCCAGCGGTGCGGAAGTAACGAGCGGCAATCTGAGGACCAATGAGGTTGTTTTGAGAAACTGTGTTCCACCAGCTGTCGCCTAAACACCCGCCTTTGCCGTAGACGTCGAATTCTTCACGGAACTGGAAGTAACGAATTCCAAAATCCATTTCCCAAATTCCATAACGTCTTCCAAAACAGTCGCTGGGCATGAATCGATAAGTGTAATTCAATTCGACGCCGTTGGTTTCGGTCTTGTTGGTTACTTCCAAAGAAGAAAACTTAACGCCCAATTCGCCATAAACGTAAAGGGAATCGACATTATTTTCATTTCCAGGGAATACTACGCTTTCCGTTCCATTGACGGTTGTAATGCCGTGCAGCCAAGAATGATCCGTGCCGGGCTTGTCAGCAACGTCAAAGGCGACTTTGGCATTTTCCATCGTATACTTTTGTGTAAACGGGTTGATATCGTAGATGCTAACGCCAATCCCGTGATGACCCCACATGTACCCAATGTCGTATCGCTGACCGCAAACCCAGCCGCTGGTAAGCATACTGGTGTCATACGAACTGACGTCGGCGTCGCGAATAACTTCGTAAGAGTTATTGGGGTTAACCGTAACGGTTGGAATCATCAGATACGTATCCGTCGTACCCTTTTCTTGCTGATCATACGTGATTGGACGGTCTACATAGTAAACCATTCCGCGTCCAACGTCTGACCCGATTGTGGCAACTCCAGGACGGCTGATCCACGCCGCCATGAAATCCATTCCAAAATAGAACCCTTCGTTCGGTCGGGGTCCGCCGCCATATGTGGTAGGAACGACCATGTCGAACGGTTGCATCGTTTCCAGGTTTTGTCCGAAACCCGTACCTGCGGATGCAATAATTATCGCAATTATCAGCAGGGTTTTCAATGTCCTTAGTGTGTGATACATTTCTAAACACCTCGGGGAGAGAGTGATAATCCATAAACCAGTCGGGAGTGTTTCCCTACACTATTTTCCTACGACATCGCAGGAAAGAACTGGTTGTATTATTTCTATCGGCTCTTTACCCTCAATAGTTGAATAAGATTATTAAACTTTGAAGAAATCAAAAGATTTTTTGAAAAATAAGTAAATTTAGGTAAAATAGAGATAGTGTTCTATTCGTCTAACGTATATATGAGAATTGAAAAGCGCCTGTCTTAGGAAATCTGACAGGCGCTTTTTTCCTGAAAAATCTATAATTTTGGGACGTTTTTTTATTATTTGATTAAAATATCAAAAATTTCGGAAGGAGCGTTGATTACCGCGCTGGCGTTATTTTCTTCGAGTTCTTCTCGAGTGCGAAATCCCCACGTAACGCCGATGGCGAAGAAACCGGCGGCGTGAGCGGTTTGCATGTCGGTTGCCGTGTCTCCAACATAAAGAACGGATTCCGGTTTAATACCGAGCTGATCCAAAATAGCCAGCGCGCCATCTGGAGCGGGCTTTCGAGGCGTGTCGTCTCGACCTCCGCGAACGGCAGAAAACAGACTGTCGCCAAAGAAATGGTAAATGCAGCTTTTGGTGAACTCGTCCGGCTTGTTGGAAAAGACGGACAGCGTCGCTCCCGCCGATTTGAGCTGATGCAGAGCCTCAACCATGCCGTTGTACGGACGCGTTTTATTATGCCAGCGATTATTATATTGAGCTGTATACTTAGCCAGAAGCGTCTTTCCAAGTTCGATATTGTCTGTTTCTTCCGGCGGAAGAAGCCGTTTCATCAGCTCGTGAACCCCGTTGCCGACAAAATAGCGATAACATTCCACCGGATGAACCGGCAAACCGAGTTCTTCCAACGCCGCATTGCCGGAATCCGCCAGGTCTTCCAGCGTATTGAGCAGCGTGCCGTCCAAATCGAACATGACGTGAGTGTATTTCATGACAATAATATTAATGATAATAAAAAACAAATAGTCGGTAAACGTCAACGTAACGTTTACCGTTAAATATTAAAACATTGGCAGGTGCTGAAAACAAAGGGTTTAGCAGAAGACTCTCTTGATCCTCTGCTAAATATTGTTAAGCGCCTACTTTCCCCGGCGTTTTGTCGACAAGCGCCTTCACGGGCGTTCATAGTTCTTTAAGAACTTGAAGAATAATACTCAATTCGTTTCGGAGTTGAACGTTATCCGGCATTATTTCGACCAGCCTCTGATGGATTTTCAAAGCTTTCTCGAACAATTCCCGTGCAACATCTGTATTTCCAACCGTTGTCTCCAAACCGCCAAGTTTAATGTACGAAATGCTCAAATCCCGCTGGGCTTGAACGTCGCCCTTCATCTGTTCTGCAAGCCGCTTGCGGATTTCCAGAGCCTTCTCGTAGCGCTCCCGCGCCGCGGCTGCGTTTCCAGCGGCTTGCTCCAAATCGCCAAGGTTATTGTACGAAATGCTCAAATCCCGCTGGGCTTGAACGTCGCCCTTCATCTGTTCTGCAAGCCGCTTGCGGATTTCCAGAGCCTTCTCGTAGCGCTCCCGCGCCGCGGCTGCGTTTCCGGCGGCGCGCTCCAAAT
>JAFSMW010000069.1 GCA_017447745.1 Thermoguttaceae bacterium | reverse complement strand
TGCCGTTCGGAAAGCGTCTGGAGGACGTCGGCGTCGACGCTGGACCCGGTCTGCGTTCGTCTCTGTTTGGGAAGACCAAGTTTGTCGAAAAGAATCGTCTGCACCTGACGCGGGGAATCGATATTGAACTCTTCGCCGGCAAGCTGATAGATTTCCGATTGCAATACAGACAGCTTGTCCGTGTACGTTTTGGACAGAGCCGCAAGCGTGTCCAGACTCACCTTGACGCCCGTGTATTCCATGTCGGCAAGGACGCGTTCGAGCGGGAATTCCAGCTCCTGCGCCAGCTTGAGTTGGTTGACGTTTTCCAGTTCCGGCAGCAGGAACCGATAGGCGATAATCGGCAAAACCGCCTGTTCGACAGCGTACGGCGCGACGGTTTCCACCGACAGTTCGTTCAGGGCAAGAATCCGTCTGGATTTTGCCTCGCGAACGACGAGCTTTTCGCTCAGGTCAATCGGGACGTACTCGAACCACCGCTGAGCCAGCGACGTCAGCGCGTGTGACAGCTCGCCCGGCGCGGCGAGGGCGTCGGCAATCATGACGTCAAATGTCGTCCCCTGCAGCTGGACGCCGTGATTTCGCAGCAGTGTCCGAATCCGTTTAATATCGTATCCGACAAAGAGTTTGTCCGCGCTTTCCAGAATCGGCTGGAGTCGTTTGAGCGCAGCGTCCATATCCAACACCGCGGCGTTCTGTTCCAAAAGCTGAGTTTGCGCGGCGTTGAAGGGCAGATAATACCCGACGTTTTCGGTCGTCGCCAGCGCCAGCCCGATAAGCGCCTGTTCTCTGGCGGGGACGTCTGAATTGACGCCCGGCGCGTCGCCGAACGCCGCCAGAGCTATCATCGGGGCTTTGGAAAGCTGGTCTGCCAAGGCGTCCAGAGCGGCGGGAGAATCAATCAGCTGCGTCTGAATCTGAACCTTCTGTTCCGTCTGGACGATTTGTGACAATTCGGAGAAATCCGCTTGGGCGTCGTCGTATTCGTCAGCGTTGGGGTCGGGCGCGACGGACTCATAATATTCCATGTCGCGATACGATTCGCAGACCTTTGCCGCCTTGCCGATAAGAGAGCGGAACCCCCATTTTTTCATCAGGGCGATAATTTCCGACTCTTTCGGTCCGCGGCACTGCGCCGCCGTCCACGGAATGTTAAGCGGGACGTTGGTATGCAGCGTTACAAGCTCCTTGCTCAACCGGGCGTTTTCGATGTTCTGTTCAACGTTCTGTCGAGTACCCTTCGCCTTGATCTGGTCTGTATGCTTGAGCATTTCCTCCAGAGTCCCAAACTGCTGCAGCAGAGCGGTCGCCGTTTTCGGCCCGATTTTGGGAATGCCCGGCACGTTGTCGGACGCGTCGCCGACCATCGCCTGAAAGTCAATCGCCTGCTGAGGCGTAACGCCCCAGTCAGCCATCAAGTCCGCTTCCGTATAGAACTTGTTTTTCCGAATCAGGTAAATCTGAACCTTGTCGGAGAGCAGCTGACGGCTGTCTTTGTCGGCTGTTACAAGGACGCACTGACCGCCCGCCAGTTCCACCGTTTGGGCGACCGTCGCGAGAATGTCGTCCGCCTCGTACCCTTCAAACTGCAAGCCGGGAATGGCGCAGGCGTCGAGCAATTCGTGCGACTTGGCGATCTGCGACTGCAAGTCCACCGGCATTTCCTTGCGGTTTGCCTTGTACTGGTCGTACCGCTTGTGACGCAACGTCGGCGCCGGCAGGTCGAACGCTGCCAGAAGATAGTCCGGTCGATGCGTTTCCATCAACGCCAGCAAATCCCGCGTCATACCGTAGACGGCGTTAATCGCCTGACCGTCCGGCGTCGTCATTTCCGGAATCGCATGAAAGACCTGATACAGAATCGCGTGAGAATCCAAAACCCAGACGGTCTTGTTGGTCAGGGCGGGGATTGGTTCGGCGGGATAGTCAGAGTTGGCGAGCCGGGGCGCGTCAGCCCCCGGAAGGCGACGGTTATCCGTTGCCTCTGAGTTGCGAGATTCGTTTAATTCGGAATTAGGAATTAGGAATTCGGAATTGGGCTTCGCGGGTTCCGGCTCTAGAGTTGGTTCCGGGGTTGGTTCCGGCGCAGGAACTTCTTGAGTCAATTGTTCATTGCTCATTGCTAATTGCTCATTCTTCTTGTCGTCTCTCTTTGGAGCATCGTCCGCGTCAAACAGGGATTGGTATTTGTCCATGGCAGTATTGAAGGGGAGTTAAAAATGGCAATTAGCTATGGGCGCGTTCGATAATTGATTGTAACAGGAATAAGATTAATCGTTTATCGAAACGCGCCAATTTTCCCACGTCTTTAGACGTGGGGAAACAAAAAAATATTCAAAATTCGTAGCCCCCAGATTTATCTGGGGGACTAGACAAACGCTCCTCTCAAAAACGCTTTCCCCCTCTCCCCTCCCCGCCCCCGTTTGGGGCGGGGAGGGGAGAGGGATTCGGGCGTTAAAATATCTTTTTATTTGATTTTGATCCCACGCCTAAAGGCGTGGGCTACGATATTTTGTTTTTATTTTTTCCTCACCGCTAAAGCAGTGAGGAAAAAGCGTCTAACGGAAAAGCCTTAGTTCTTCGGACCGAGTACGTCCTTGCCGATGAACGGCTTGAGGACGTCCGGGACGCGAATGGAGCCGTCCGCCTGCTGGTAGTTTTCCATGACGGCGAGGATGCCGCGGGACAGGGCGATGGCGGTTCCGTTGAGCGTATGGAGCAGGTGCGATCCCTTTTCTCCTTTGATCTTGTAGCGGGCGTTGAGGCGCCGCGCCTGATAGTCGGTGCAGTTGGACGTGCTGGTAACTTCGCCCCAGTCGTTTCTGCCCGGCATCCAGGCTTCCAGGTCAAACTTGCGATAGGCGGGGCCGCCCAGGTCGCCGGTGGAGGTGTCGACAATGCGGAACGGGATTTTCAGTTCGTTGAAAATGCGCTCTTCAATGCCGCGGAGCGTAAAGAGCATCTGTTCGGACTCTTCCGGCAGCGTAAAGGCGAACATTTCCACCTTGGTAAACTGATGAACGCGATACAGCCCGCGCGAGGCCTTTCCCGCCGCGCCCGCTTCCGTACGGAAACAGTGGCTGATGCCGCAGCATTTAATCGGCAGCTGGGTCGAATCTACCGTTTGATTTGCCATCATGCCGCCGAGGGTAATTTCCGCCGTGGCGATAAGCGACAAGTCGGTGTTGTCAATAGAGTAAATTTGCGTCTCCGGACCGCGCGGGCAGAAGCCGGTTCCCTGCAAGACGTCGTTGCGCGCCAGGTCGGGCGTTACCATCGGCGTGAACCCTTCGTCCAGAAGAATGCCGATAGCGAATCGCTGCAGAGCCAGGTCAAGCAGAACGGCGTCGTTTTTGAGGAAATAGAACCCAGCGCCAGCAACGCGAGCGCCGCCCTCGAAGTCGATCATGTCCCACTTTTCCGCCAGCTGAACGTGATCCAGAACGGGGAAATCAAACGTGGGAACCGGCGTCGCGCCGCGTCCGACTTCCAGATTGGACTTGTCGTCTTCTCCAATCGGGGCGTCTGGATGAGACATGTTGGGAATAGCGCGGTGAATCGCGTCCAGTTCCGCCGTTAAAGCGTCCAGTTCAACGGTCTTGGCGGCAACGCTTTCGCGAAGCTGTCGACCCTGCTCCTTGAGCGCATCGCGTTCAGCGGCGTCTTTGGCTTTTCCAATTGACTTGGACGTAGCGTTCGCCTGAGCGTTGAGGGATTCAATTTCCTGCTGCATGGCTTTGCGCTGCGTTTCCAGCTCGACAAAGCGGGGAATATCGACGTTGACTTTACGATTGACGCAGTTTTGAGCGACTGCTTCGGCGTTTTCCAGAATGAATTTTCGATCTAGCATGTTGGGAATGTAGTTAAGTGGTTATTAATTAGCGGTAAGTGGTCAGTAGGGGGAGCGCTTGCGCCCTTACAACTTACTACTTAGCGCTTACGACTTTTATTATATTATAGCGATATATAAAATAATTTCAACGGGGACAAGGGACAATTACGAATTGCGATTTGCACTTTACAAAATCTTCCTCCCCCCTTGCAATATTTTTAGAATCGTGTATATTGTAGCGAAAATTATTCTTAGGACGTAAAAGTCCTTTTTAAAATATGGGGATATAGCTCAGTTGGGAGAGCATTGCCTTTGCAAGGCAGGGGTCGTCGGTTCGAGTCCGTCTATCTCCATTTTAACGTTATGTAGACGTTAAATTTACTTTGGTTTTAGCTTGAATGAGGTAAATTCAATGCCCAAAATGAAAACGCACAAGGGAACGAAGAAACGCTTCCGCCTGTCGGCTAACGGCAAGGCGATGCATCGTTTCGCTGGTACGAGCCACCTGGCAAGCCGCATGTCGAAAAAACGCCGTCGTCAGCTGCGCGGCACGACTCCGGTTGCCGACAACACCGCGAAGAAGATTCGCGCTCTGTTGGGCGACTACTCTGCCTAGTTTTGTTTCCGTCTGGTTGTCCCCTTCGCAGTCGGCGAAATATTGCGAGCGGACAAATTGTAAAGAACATTATTTTAACGGGTCGGGCAGGATAAACGTTTTATTCCGCCGCCGGGAATAAAAGGCCTCGATTCGTAACCCTGTAACGCAACAGGAGATTTTAACCATGAGAACTACCAAAGGTTCAGCTCGCAACCATGCAAAGCGCCGTTTGTTCCGTAAGGCAAAGGGGTTTGTAGGAGGTCGCAGAAAACTGCTCCGAACTGTCAAAGAGACCTTGATTCGCGCTGGCGTTTACGCGTTCCGCGATCGTAAAGTTCGGAAACGTACAATGCGCGCTCTGTGGATTGCCCGTATCAACGCCGCCGTTAGAGAAAACGGCATGACCTACAGCCGCTTTATCGAAGCCCTGAAGAAAGCCAACATCACTCTTAACCGCAAGAGCCTGGCTGAAATGGCTGTCAACGACCCCACCGGGTTTACCGATGTCGTTAAAGCCGTTAAATGAGATTTACTCTCTGACTAACAAAACATCACGCAAAGCCCTCAAAAAGAGCTTTGCGTTTTTTTTCGGAGTGCGAGAGCAAAGCTCTCGCTTTTTTATAACGACGAGAACAACGAAAAAGAGTTTCGTCGCCGAAAACGCTCGAACCGTTAAAAAAAGCGAGCTTACGCTCGCTTAAAGAAAGCGAGAGTTCCGCTTCGCTCCCCTCTCGCACTCCGAAAGAATTTTTTCGCGAGTCGATTTCGGTTTGTTACATCGCGTCAAACTGCAGGACGCGAATTTCCCTTGGCTCCAGTTTGAACGTGATCGAGTCGCCCTGTTTGTATGTCTTGTTCAGACCGCTTTGAGAGCCGACGACTGCTTTGACGGTGTACGTCTTATCGTCGTTGGGAATCATGCCAATCGAGCGGTCTAGGGTAACGGTAATTTCTTTCTCTTCGCTGCGGTTGGGGTTGTGAACCGACAGGTATCCTTTCTTGCCGTCCCAGCCGGAATAGACGTAGGGCGCGCCTGATGCGGGTTTGCCCCCAAACATACGCGCCCGGGCAAAGCAGGGATAAATCTCGTCCGCCCATTTCAAGCCCTCTGCCAGAACGTTCCAGTCGGATTCGTTCAGCACGCGCGGGCGGAGGTACATTTCGACGAATCCCGTTCCGCGGGTTAGGTGCATGAACAGGTATTCCCGAAACGTCTCTTCCGGTTCGCCGCTGGTATTCTTTTTCGGTTCGTGATTGAACAGCGCATTGAGCGGGAACTGGACTTTGTCGGTAAAGACGATTTCGTGATAGATGTTGTCTCGATAGGTCAGCTCGCCCGTCCGGTCAGAGCCGCCAGCCGCGTCGCCGGCGTTGATCATCCAAATCGTATCGACGTATCCCAGCCACCACGGGCTAAGCCACGCGCCGTTGGAAATGACAATGTAGACGTCCGGATTGACTTGGCGCATGTGGGAGAAAATCTGCATCAGCCGTTCCGTTCCCGCGACCATGTAATACTCTTTCAGCTCGTTGTACTTCGAGTCGTTCAGACGGCGGTCGTTACAGGAGAACCCTTCCGTTTCCAGCTGGGGCATGGCAGGACAGCCTCGCCCGGCAAGCTCGAATTCCCGGATGTTGAGATGTCCAAAAAGCCCGTCGAGCTTGAAGAAGCAGACGCCTTGCCGGGTCAGCTCGACCATGCGCTTTTCCAAATCCGCAGTGTATTTCGGACCGCACAGCGATATGTAATTGCTCATCGCTTCATAACCCGCTTCGCGATAAAGATGAACCATGCCGCCGCAGTTGAACACGCAGCCGGGGCTGAGCCACAGTCCCAAATGCGAGTTGACGTCTTTCATGTCTTGCAGCGACGAGGCGAAATCCGGGTCGAACTTCCCGTTGACCGGCCAGGCTTGCTGAAAGATTCTGGGGCTGTTGTCCTGCCAGCCGTCGTCGATTACGTAAGCGGACAGCGGCTTGACGCCCCGTTTGACGCAAAGTTCCTCGTTGATGGTATTGACGCTCGCTTTGAACGAGTTCCGGTTGACGCCTCTGCCCAGGTCGAACCAGCAGTTGTACTGCGTCTGGAGCCGGAACGCGTGAGCGCGAATCGTATCGATGTACTGTTGAAAACAGTCCGCGACGAATTTCGGGTCGTCGGCAGCGCCGCAGACAGACCAGTGTGACAGATACGTCTGACCGCCTGCGAGTTCCTTTCCCCATAAATAGCCGCACTGCAAGACGCTGTTTTCGACCGTGTTATGCGCCGCCGGGAACTCGACGCCCCAGAACGTCCCGGTTTGCGTCGTGTACAGCGGCTGACCCAGATTCGGACGCCAATTGCCCGGCGCATTAGCCGTCATGGCGTTGCACGTGTAAATCTGCAAAGCGTCCGGTGCGGGAACGGAATCGACTTCTATGTACTCCAGCGTAATCGGCTTTTCCGACTGGATTTCCAGCCGCTTGCGGAGAAAGAAGTCCGCCTCTTTGAGTTCGTATCGAACGGTAACGGTCAAGCCCTTGTCCTTGTTTACCAGCGTGAACGCCGCGCCTGTCCCCGCCGCGCCGTCCAACTTGTACTGTTCCGCTTTCGTACAGAGAAAATCGGACGTCGAGAGAACTTCGTCGCCCTCGACAAACTGCGTCCCTTTGGAAACGCGAAGTCTGAACTCCGCTGCGTTTTCGGGACTCCATGCCGTATGGTTGGTTTCAGATTGGATGTGATTAGTGGAATTATGCAAGCGACCAACGGGAGCGGATATTGGCAACCGCGTGGTAACGCGAACCGGCTCCCCCGCCACGGGGGCGCGGAGGTTCTCGATTCGCGTCGTTCGCAAAACGCCGTCGGAAACCGTTAGCGTCCGGCTTAAAAACGCGTTGGAGAGCGTAACCGACTGGCTCTCCGCCGCCTGGCAGAAATTCAAAGCAAAAAGCGCTGCTATTGCAGCTGAAAGGAAGGTAAATTGTTTCATGAGCATAGTTTGGGATTAGGGGGGTGTGGGGGAATTGAAAAATGATATATCAGAATTATAATAAATTAATAGAAGATATGCAAGAGCGGGGAGGGGCTTCCGATCGCTTCACTTCCTTTTCCTCCCGCCCCCCATTCGGGGAACGATAGGAAAAGGTTATTTGGCGATATTTCGTTTTGGTTTGCTTGGTTTCCGTGGGTTAAAACCCACGGCTAGAAACATTGAACCGCTAACGCGGTTCTTTGCCCAGGAACTAACGCCAAATTCCTCACTCCTCACTTCTAACCCCTAACTCAAAACCTCATCGCCTTGCATATAATATATTTTCCCCCTCGCCCCCCCTTGCTGTTTAGATAAAATATGGTAAAATCTGTAAAATAAAATTGTTTGCGAATTCAGCGGTTTCTCGATCTGATGTAGACGATTCGAGACGCGATGAAGTTCACGCGCGGGGAAATGCCGGACGGCTTACACTCCAAACCACCTGAATTCATGGTTCATTTTTAAGGAAATACTTTACAATGATCGAAAAAGCCAAGAAGCAGGAAATCATCAACAAGTTCAAGCGATCAGACAACGACAGCGGTTCCTGCGAAGTTCAGATCGCCATCCTCAGCGAACGAATCAACACGCTGACCGAACACATGCGCTCCCACAAAAAGGATTACTCCACCCGCCGCGGTTTGCTGGCTATGGTTAGCCGTCGCCGCCGTCTGTTGGACTACCTGAAGAAGACGGAACCCCAACGCTACATCGACATCATTCAGGCGTTAGGCATTCGTAAGTAAAACAAGCGTAAAAGTCTATCGGATTTTATCCGGTAGACTTTTTTGCGTATCGGGCGAGCGGCGCGAGTCGTTCGCCTTGCGGAAACAAGAGGGAGGGAAGAGAGTCAGTTTTTTATGTCGGCAGGTTGTTGGAGGTTTAATAAATTTGTCTTGAAGGCGTAAAATTTCTGTTGTTCAGGATTGATTTTCTCTTGACGAATTATCTGGGAAGAATTTATCAGACCGCTAAACGTACAATCGGTATTATCGTATATTCAAAAATTTGTATATTCAAGTTATTTTTTAGAAAGATTTTTAGTAGTTAGATTTAAGAAAGTTTTAAAGGCTAGTAAATGAAACAAAGAGTAGAAAAACAAATCGGAAAAGAGATTCTCTGGTTTGAAACCGGAGAGTTGGCAAAGCAGGCGGCTGGCGCGTGCTTGTGTGGATATGGCGATTCGAGCGTTATTGCAACCGTTACGATTGCTGACGCCAAAGAAGGGCAGGATTTCTTCCCCCTGACGTGCGACTATCGCGAACGTTCAGCTGCGGCTGGCAAGTTTCCCGGCGGATTTATCAAGCGTGAAGGCAAGCCGAGTTTGAAAGAAACCCTTACCGCTCGCCTCATGGACCGCCCAATTCGCCCCCTCTTCCCGGACGGATACTGCAACGAAATCCAGATTCAGTCGTTCGCGTTGTCGTCTGACCGTCAGCACGACACCGACGTTTTGGCGATGAACGGTTCCTCGATGGCTCTATGCCTGTCGCCGGCTCCGTTTATCGGACCGATCAGCGCGGTTCGTTTGGCTCGTATCAACGGCGAACTGGTTCCCTTCCCGTCTCAGGAAGAACTGGAAGAAAGCGACCTCGACCTGGTCATTTCCGGGTCGGACGAGTCGATTGTCATGATCGAAGGTTTCGCTCGCGAAATGCCGGAAGCGGAAATGCTCGAATGCGTTCTGACGGCTCACAAGTACATCAAGGAAATCAACGCTCTGCAAAGAGAGATGATTGACCTCGTCAAGCCGGTTAAGGCGGAATACACGCCCGTTCCGGACTGCACTGAAGTTTACGAAAAGATCAAGGCGGACTTCTACGACAAACTGGCGGAAGTCAAGCACATGGCAGGCAAACTGGCGCGCGCCGCGGCTGTTGACGAAGTCAAGGAAGCGGCAAAAGCCGTTGTCATTCCGGATCCGGAAGCGGAAGACGCCGTTCCGGAACTCGTATTCAATCTGGCGTGGGAAAAGCTGGAACAGCGCGTTGTTCGCGACTTCGTTCTGGCTGGCAAACGCATTGACGGCCGCGGTCTGGAAGACATCCGCCCGCTGGAATGCCGCGTTGGCGTTCTGCCCCGCGTTCACGGATCAGCCGTCTTTCAGCGCGGCGAAACCCAGGCGCTTATCACCGTTACCCTCGGCACCGCTCGAGACGATCAGCGCGTTGACGGTCTGTTTGAAGAGTATTCCAAAAAGTTTATGCTGGACTACAACTTCCCGCCGTTTGCCGTTGGCGAATGCAAGCCTCTGCGCGGTCCTGGACGCCGCGAATACGGTCACGGCGCGCTGGCAGAACGATCCGTTCGCCCCGTCGTTCCGGACAACGAAGTCTTCCCGTACACGATTCGCGTTATTTCCGACATCATGGAAAGCAACGGTTCCAGCTCCATGGCGTCCGTATGCGGCGCGACGCTGGGCTTGATGGACGCAGGCGTTCCGATTTCCAACCCGGTTGCCGGCATTTCCATCGGCTTGGTAAAAGAGTCGAACGACAACTGGAAGCTCATGACCGACATCATTGGCGACGAAGACCACTTCTGTGACATGGACTTCAAGATTGCCGGCACGCAAAACGGCATTACCGGCATTCAGCTTGACCTCAAGATTGACGGCATTACGCCTGAAATGATCGAAGCGACGCTGGCTCAGGCGCGCCGCGGCAGAATCCAGATTCTCCGCACCATGCTGCGCTCGATTCATCGTCCGCGCAAGGAGATCTCGAAGTGGGCGCCTCGTCTGATTAAAACGACCATCGACCCCTCCAAGATTGGTTTGCTGATCGGCCCCGGCGGCAAGACGATTCGCGGAATTCAGGAACTCACCGGCGCGTCTATCGACATTGACGAAGACGGAACCGTTACCATCGCGTCTGACAGCATGGAATCGGCAGAAGCCGCTCTGGGACAGGTTGAAGCCCTCACCGCCAAGATCGAAATCGGCAGAGTCTACAACGGCAAAGTTATCAGCATCAAGGACTTTGGCGCGTTTGTCGAAATCGTTCCCGGTCGCGATGGTCTGGTTCACGTTTCCGAGCTGTCCGACGGTTACGTTACCTCGGTTGCCGATGTTTGCAAGGTTGGTCAGATGATGAAAGTCAAGGTCATTGGCGTTGACGATCACGACCGAATCAAGCTCAGCCGCAAAGCGGTTCTTCTGGACGAACGCCGCGCTGCGGAACAGGCTGAAGAGGAAGAAGAAACCGAAGAATAGTCGGCGAGGCGGCGCCTCTCGTTTGCGGTGTGCGGGTCAGTCCGCACACGGATTTTACGGATTAGACGGAGCGCGAAGCCGCGCGGGCGGAAAGGACGAGGTTATGCTTCAGAATGAGCTGTTTTTGGCGTAGCCTACGTCCAATCAGGAACCGACCTTGTCGGTTACCGATTGATTTAAAAAATGAAAGGCGGTAACGAAGCGAACAACGTGAGCGTAGTTACGCTTAAAAGCGGGAGAACACTCCCGCTTTTTTCTTTTGCGGACTTCGTCCGCGACCCGGAAACGTTTTTGACTGCGTCACAGATGTTGATCAGGTCTTTGGACAAGGCGGCGTTAAGCCGCCGCAGTCCCCGATTATTTTATCTTACGCTCGTTCTGAGCGCTTCTGCCTTTTTGATGTACTGAGACGACTCCTGCGTCTTGCCCATGTAGTTGAGCATCATGGACAGGTTTCGATACGGGATTTCCAGGGAACGTTCGCTGGCGAGTCCTTCTTCCGCCGCCTGTTCCAGACAGTAAATGCCGTTTTCTGTCAGGTTGACCGCTTCAGTCTGTTTTCCGAGTTCCCAATAGGAAACGCCGATGCTAACCAGGGTTTCTCCCAATCTTCCCAGTTCGACGTGGGGAATGGCGTCAGAGACAGCGTCAAAAATCGGCAGGGATTTCGAGTACCATTTAACCGCTTGCCGATGGTCTTTGTGGAAGATGGCGTAAATCGCGCCCAGACGGAAATAAAGCCGTCCTTGAATATACAGGTCGCTGGCGGATACTTTTCCCAATGTTTTATTGGCGTATGCGGCTGCGCCTTCCAGACATTGAACGGATTTCTGCCCGTATTTGAGCGTCATTTCGTTGTCTTTTCGAGCCTGGAACACCTGAACGGCGTCGTAAAGAGACATGCCGATATTCCACATCAAGCGTTCTTTTTCCTGAGGCGAGTCTATAAGCGCGAGGAGTTTATCGCCGTTTTCGCTTAGCATTTCCGCCCATTCGACCGGATTGATTTCTTTTCCAACGCCGGCAATTGCGGACAGGGCTTTTGAAGCGAGGCGAACTCTGGACTGATAAATCTGTCGTTCTGAATACTGAACGTTTTTGAGCGCCTGTTCGTTATATTTGTTTGCCTGATTGAGCCATCGCATAACAGCTGACGCCTTTTGATTCCAGTTTCCCCAGGCAATGTCGCGCGCCGCGCCCAAGTGGGCGTCAACGAGCGTTTCCAGAGCGGCTTGAGAAACTTCCTGCAGCGGGTTGGAAAGCTGGCTTTGAGCTATGACAATTGCTTTGGAATGCAGATCGAGAGCCGCTTTGAAATTGGGCTGCTGTTTGTTTGATTCCAGATCGCCTTTGATTCTCCACGCTTCTGCCGCCAGGTGCGGGCGGGGATTGTCTTTCTGATCTGCCAGTTCGATGGCTTTGTCCGCCGCCTTGTCAGCCAGATCGCTCAATCCCGCTTCAGCGCGCGCCGAAGACAGGTTGATGTAATATCGCGCGTCGTTATTGTTCAAAAAGACGGCTTTCTCCAAATGCTCGATTGCGGAATCCAGTTCGCCAACAGAATTCAGAACGCGACCGTAGAGCCAATGGGCTTCGGCGTTTCTAGGTTCTTTGTTCAGAACGTATTCCAAATCGGCTTTGGACGCAGTCGGATTATCTTCCAGGGTCGATTTCGCCCGTAAAATGAACGGCTGCATATTGATTGGCTCGAGTATAAGTCGAGAAATCGCTTTGGGGGCGCTGGCGTTCTGGGCGTAAACAAATGACGCGCCTCGTTCCGGATACGCCTGTCCGACTGCCGTTCCGTCTTTCTGGTAAACAACAATCGGCTTGACGTCTGAGAGTTTATACTGGGCTTCCAGATTTTCGATCGTTTCCGGTTGTTCAAACTGAATGAGAACCGTCGTCAGTTTACCGTTTTCAAATACTGTCTGGACTTCCGACGCGACGTTTTTAATTGGACGGAAATACTGATAAACGGACGTGGATTTATTTTCCATCTTGTTGTTCGGCTCTCCCCAGCGGGAAAGGGCTTTTTTGACGGTTGTAACGCCCGGAATCAGAGATTCAAATTCCAGAACGTGGACTTCAACGTTGTTGACGGTTTCAATTTTTGCCTTTGCCGCAGCGGCAAAGGGATTATAGTTGAACTTATCGGCGCCCGTTGGCAGATCCAGTTCTTCTTCGTAGTCGTCGGTATTTGCAATCGAATCGTTGGCGTTGTCAGCTGGACTCTGTTGAGCGTCGTTGTTCAAACCGTCGTTGACGATTTCTACCATGCGCGTATCGGCTTTGGGCGTCTGCGCCGATTCGGCGAAAGAATCTTCTGAATCCAAATTCGGAACAAGCGATTCGTCCGGTTCCGGTAAATCAGTCTGTAAGTTTGCTATATCCAAATCAGAAGGATCTTCCTGCTCTTCTTCTGTTGCGACTTCTTCTGTTTCAGCGTCTTCAAACATTTCCTGCGGTTCAGGCAGCGTGGACGGAGTAACAGACAATTCGAACTGCGACTTGGGTAAATCAGACTCGACCTCTCCATTGTCTAAAATCGAAACCTTTTTACGAGAAACCGGACTCCAGCCGTCAGAGGTTGATTCTTTAGGCGCTTCTTTCGTCTGATTGACTTTTTCTGTTTCAGACGTCTTGGGCGATTTCGTTACTATAGAATGCTTCTTGACGGGTTTTTCCGGCTTGACGTTAGTGGAGAAGCTTTCAGCTTTTGGAATTATTGTTGATTTGGGTGCAGCCTCAGGCTTTGCAACAGGCTTAACCTCTGGCGACTCGCTCTGGGACGGAGCGTCCGACTTGCTTGATTGATTGTTAAGAGCCGAAATTGGAACCATTTTCAACGGTGCGGCGTCTTGATCTGTCTGCGGTTCAATCGGAGCGTTCCCTGCCGGCGCGTTCAAATCAACGGGCGTGTCAGTATTGAGAATGGAATAGGTTGCAAGCTGAAGCTTGTTATCCTGCACAATCTTTCCGTGGTTATAATCTTCCGCTCGCGTAGAGCAGACCGTTGCGGCAGAAAGAATCAAAAACGCGTAAAAAACGTTAGTAATAAAACGTTTAAAATTGATACGCTTCATGAATTTCTCCTCCGAAATGAATATAGTGTAAAATATTTGTCAAAAATAGTCGTCAGGATTGATAGAATCGATACAATCCGTCTGTTTGTTAAAATCGTCTTTTGAGTTAAAAAAATATAACGATTTTTTTGAGGAATGAGATAATTTCAAAAATTTTACACGAAAAGAACTTGTCTTCCCCCGTCTGGTAAGATTTCTATTAAAGAGTATAATAAAAGGAAATAGGCATTAGGGATGAGTTGCGAGTTGCGAGAAGTAATAATCATACTACTGCCTATTGCCTATTGCCTATTGCCTACCATGTACGATTCCTTATTAATACTAACTTACGGTGGACCGGAGACGCCTGAACAGATTCGTCCGTTTATTGAAAAAGTCTTGGGAGAGCATGCCGCTCCTTCAAGAATAGAAGCGTCTGTCGCCCGATACGAAAGCTTGGGCGGGGTTAGCCCGATCAACGAGCAGAGCAGGGCGTTGCTGGTTCGACTTGTCAATAAGATGATGTCTGCCGAGAACCCGGTTCCGGTGTACTGGGCGACGCTGTATTCCAATCCATCGGTCGAGGAAATCGTGGCTCAGATGACGTACGACGATCGGAAGAACGCGGCGGTTTTCATTCCGACTCCGCTGGAATCGGAGTACATGAACAGCAAGTTCCAAAAGGCGATTGACCATGCTCTAGCCGCCGTTGGGACTGTCAGCAAACCGTCGTTTACGTTTTTGCCGTCGTATGCCTCGCGAGAGGAATTTATTCGCTGCGGAACGTCTACGGTTCTCAAAGGTCTAAAGTTTTTAGCAAATCAGGGCGAAAAAAATATCAAGGTGATGTTGAGCGCCCATTCATTGCCCGTAACTTGGGCAGAGACTTCAAGTTACGACGCGAGATTTGGAGAATTAATCGAACGGATTAGCAAACAAATCGGGGTGACGGACGTAATGAAGGTATGGCAAAGTAAGCCTACCGGCGCGCCGGGCGAGTGGCTTGGTCCAGACCCGGTCGAGGCGATCGAGAGTTTGGTGAAAGATTGCCCAGATTGTGCAGTTTTACTCGTCCCGATGGGCTTTTCGCTCGACAATATGGAAATCGCCTACGACTTGGACTATCTGGCGGCTCAGACGTGCGAAAAGCTGGGATTGAACTTTTTCCGCGCTTCGACAGCGTCTGCCGAGCCGGAATTTGTCGACATGATAATCAATTTACTTAACGAATAAACGTTTTTAATTCCATGAAAACAATTGCAATCGGATCGGGAAAAGGCGGAGTGGGTAAAAGCTCCGTTTCAGCTTTAATTGCGCTGGCGTTAAAACGGCAGGGATTGTCTGTCGGGCTGCTCGACGCAGATATTTTCGGTCCGTCGATACCGCATATTTTAGGCGTTGTCGAAGGCGCAGTGAGCGAAAACGATCTCATTCAGCCGATTTACGTCAACGGGATTGCGACGCTTTCCGTTGGAAACATGTGTCCTACAGACGCGGCAATTATCTGGCGCGGTCCGCTCATTCACAGCGTTCTGGATCAGATGATTAATCATACCAGCTGGGTTGACCAGTCAGGGAAGAATCTGGACTATCTTATTATTGACCTTCCCCCCGGAACAGGCGACGTCCCGATTTCCCTCAATCAGCTCACCACGCTCAACGGACAGGTTATCGTCTGCACGCCGCAGCAGACAGCGTTAATAGACGCCGTTCGCGCTGTAGATATGGTCAAAAAAATTGAAAAGCCGATGTTGGGTCTGATTGAAAACATGAGCTATTTCCTCTGTGACGGCTGCGGTAAAAAACACGACATTTTCGGGACTGGCGGCGTCAAACGATACGCTCAAGCCAACAATCTCCCGTTTTTGGGCGAAGTCCCGTTCTCTCCCGAAATCCGAAAATACGAGGATTCCGGCTCGTTGTTTGATATCGAAAGCAATTCTGATATTATGGGTATTTTTGATCAGATTGCCGTTAAACTGTTGGAACAGGTCAAAGCGAATCCTGTTATGCCAAAGTTGAACATGATGTAAGAATTAGTTAGGAGTGAGGAGTTAGGAGTGAGGAGTTTCGCAAGCGTTATTCCAACTCCTCACTCCTCTTTCCTAACTCCTAACTAACACACCCCTCCCCCTCCTACCCCTTCACCTACCTACAATGAGTTATCTCCTGATTGATATTGGAAACAGCGCAGTAAAACTGGATTATGCCGTTGGAACGGAACAAACGTTTCTGACGCTTCCCAGAAGTATTGCAGACTGGGAAAAACCGCTGGAAAACTGGTTTGATTCTGTAATAGGTTTGACGTCGAACTGGTCTCAATGTCAGGTTCATGTATCGTCTGTTTGTCCTGAATTATGGGAACGTCTTCGACCGCTTCTTAAACCGTCGTTAGGTCTAAAAGTCTGGAACGATTTGGAAATTCCAATCGAAACGGACGTTGATGATAAAACCGCCGTTGGTTCAGATCGCCTTTTTGCCGCTCTGTACGCTGCGAGCGTTAAATCCCAAAATCGCTCTGCTTTGGTCAGTAACATCGGAACGGCTCAGACAGTTGACGTCGTTTCACCCGACGGGAAATATCTTGGCGGACAGATTATTCCCGGCGTTCATATTGCTCTGGAAGCTCTGCATAAAAAGACGGCTTTTTTACCTAAAATCAGCATGGTTCCGGAGGATTTCCATGCGTCTGCCTGCGGGAAAAACACGCGTCAGGCGATGGAATTTGGAGCGGTCAATATGGCGTGCGGAATTCTCGAACGCATGAAACGTCTGGTTAAAGAGGAATTCAATTCAACGCCGTTAATTTTCGTTTCCGGCGGAGCTGGAGAAGTCATTTGCAACAACATGGGCATCAAAGCCATATACGTAGAAAACATGACGCTGCAAGGCATGCTCGTGGCGGCGAAAATGTCGGAGCAGAATTAAATTGCGAGATTTAATAACAGACGCGTCAGCGTTCCACTAGAACTGCGTAGCAGTTCAATATTTATAGCCGTGGGTTTTAACCCACGGAGCTAGTTTCGAGAAGAATAAAAGCAGGCTGCGGGAACTGATTATTCAGACTCACAACAGCGAGATTTGATCGCCCGCAGCGGGCAATCTTTGCGTCCTGAACGCTATCCGCTTAAAACTAATCGGTATTTTATTTTTTATTTCGATTCTATTGTTAAAAGTCTTATTCTCCCCCTTGACATAAAAAGTTCAATAGATAAAATTGTACTTAATTTGTGTTAGAGCGCTGAAATAGGGGGCTGAAGCAAAAGGTTCCTGTTTTTCAGCAATGCAATTATCCTCTATTTTATCTTTTTTTTAGGAGAATTAGACTCATGAAGTCAACTTGGATGTTTGCCTTGCTGGCAACGTTAGGATTGGCGTTTGGTTCTCAGATTTTGGCTCAAGAAGCCACAGAGAATGCTGCGCCAGCAACTGAAAATGCCGCTCCGGCTGCTGAAGAAGCCGCCCCGGCTGCTGATCAAACCCCTGTTACTCCGGCTGAAGCCCCTGCTGCTGAAGAAGCCGCTCCTACTGCTGAAGAAGCCGCCCCCGCTGCTGAAGAAGCCGCCCCCGCTGCTGAAGAAGCCGCCCCCGCTGCTGAAGAAGCCGCCCCCGCTGCTGAAGAAGCCGCTCCCACTGCTGAAGAAGCCGCCCCTGCTGCCGAAGAAGCCGCTCCTGCTGCTGAAGAAGCCGCTCCTGCTGCTGAAGAAGCCGCTCCTGCTGCTGAAGAAGCCGCTCCTGCTGCCGAAGAAGCCGCTCCCGCTGCCGAAGAAGCCGCTCCTGCTGCTGAAGAAGCCGCTCCTGCTGCCGAAGAAGCCGCTCCCACTGCCGAAGAAGCCGCTCCCGCTGCCGAAGAAGCCGCTCCCGCTGCTGAAGAAGCCGCTCCCGCTGCTGAAGAAGCCGCTCCCGCTGCTGCTGATGCCGCTCCCGCTACTGAAGAAGCCGCTCCCGCTGCTGCTGATGCCGCCGCGACTGCTGAAGGAGAAGCTGCTGCTGAAGAAGCCGCTGCTGAACCGAAAGTTCGCGAAGAGTTCAATGGAACCTATGGTTATTACTGGCTCATCGCCTTGGCTGGCGCTGTTGCCGCTCTGTGCTTTGCTCGCGCGTTCTACGTCAAGATGAAAGCCGCTGACGAAGGAAACGAAGAAATGGTTTCCATCGCCGCCGCCGTTCGTGAAGGCGCAGACGCCTATCTGTGGCAGCAGTACAAAGTTGTCGGTATTACATTTGTGTTTATTTTCGCCTTCCTGGTCTACCTGGCCTTTGGTCTTGGCGTTCAGAATAAAATCGTCCCGATTGCCTTCCTTACCGGCGGTTTCTTCTCCGGCTTGGCTGGCTGGTGCGGCATGAAAACCGCGACCTGGGCGTCCTCTCGTACCGCCGCTGGCGCTATGAAGTCCTTGAATCAAGGTCTTCAGGTTGCCTTCCGTTCCGGCGCTGTTATGGGTCTGACCGTTGTCGGTTTGGGCTTGATTGACATTGTTCTTTGGTTTGGCGCTCTGTACTGGATTTTCCCGCAGTACGGCTGGACCATGTCCTTGACCGAAATCACGGTTGTTATGCTGTGCTTCGGAATGGGCGCTTCCACCCAGGCTTTGTTCGCTCGTGTTGGCGGCGGTATCTACACCAAAGCTGCTGACGTCGGAGCTGACCTCGTCGGTAAAGTTGAAGCCGGCATTCCGGAAGACGACAAGCGCAACCCCGCCACCATTGCTGACAACGTTGGCGACAACGTTGGCGACGTCGCTGGCATGGGCGCTGACCTTTACGAATCCTACTGCGGTTCTATTCTGTCCTCCGCCGCGTTGGGCGTTGCCGCCTTCGCCGCTATGGGCGGTTCCATGGAACTTCAGATGAACGCTCTGTTCCTCCCGATTCTTCTGGCTGCTGTCGGTATTGCGCTGTCAATTTTCGGCATCTTCCTGGTTCGCACCGAAGAAAACGCCGATCAGGGTACGCTGCTCAAGGCTTTGAGCAAGGGCGTTAACATCCCGTCAATCTTCATTGCCATTCTGTCCGTCGTCATTGGACATTACATGATGAAGGGCACTCAGGCTGAATGGATTGGTTTCTCCGTTGTCGTTGGTCTGTTCGCCGGCATCTTCATTGGCAAGTGGACTGAATACTGCACGTCTTACGAATTCAAACCGACCAAGGACATTGCTGAACAAGGCAAGACTGGTCCGGCTACCGTTATTATTGCTGGTATTGCAGAAGGTATGTACAGCACCTGGATGCCGGTCGTTATCGTTGGCGTTGCCACGATTCTGGCGTTCGCCTGCGCGACGAAGGGCGTCTTTAGCGACGTCAAAGCGTTCGCTCTGGGTCTGTACGGCGTTGGTATCGCTGCCGTTGGTATGCTTTCTACGCTGGGCGTTACTCTGGCAACCGACGCTTACGGCCCGATTGCTGACAACGCTGGCGGAAACGCCGAAATGTCCGAACTTCCGCCGGAAGTTCGTCAGCGCACCGACGCTCTGGACTCCCTCGGAAACACCACTGCCGCTACTGGCAAGGGATTCGCTATTGGTTCTGCCGCTCTGACCGCTCTG
Organism: Thermoguttaceae bacterium; assembly: GCA_017447745.1. Classification (GTDB taxonomy): domain Bacteria; phylum Planctomycetota; class Planctomycetia; order Pirellulales; family Thermoguttaceae; genus RUG11551. Next base: position 9,298 of record JAFSMW010000069.1, on the reverse strand, counting down.
GCTCTTCTGGCTGCCTATGTCGAAGAAGTCCGCGTTGGTTTTGAACGCTGGGGCGACACCGCTGTCAAACAGCTGGAAAGCAACGAAGACACTGCTGAACAGGCTGGTTTCTACAAGGTTTCTGACAAGTTCGTCGTTTACTATGCTGGTAAAACCGCAACCGACGAAGCTCGCAAAGCCGCTACTTCCGAATGGTTCCCGGAAACCTACCTCGTCATGCCGGATCAGGCTTCCAATCCTCGTGAAGATTCCCCGATTTACAGAGGATCCGAAATTACCTGGAAGCAATCCAACGAAGCTTGGAAAGCTCTTGACACAAAGAATGGTCCGGTTTTGATTGACGAAGCCGCTGCTGAAGTTATTCCGTTTGTTACAGCTAACAGCACAGAAACTGAACTGGTTTCTGTTAAGAAAGCCAACATGATGGACTGGATGAACTTCTACTCCTGCAACCTGCTCAACCCGAAAGTACTCGTCGGCGCGTTCATGGGCGCTATGGCGGTCTTCGTATTCGGCGCTTTGACGATGCTCGCTGTCGGTCGCGCCGCTAACGGCATGGTTCTGGAAGTTCGCCGTCAGTTCCGCGAAATCCCGGGCATTATGGAATACAAAGCCAAGCCGGACTACAAACGCCCGGTTGCCATTTCAACTCAGGCTGCTCAGAAGGAAATGATCGTTCCGGCTCTGCTCGGTTTGGCGATGCCGCTGATCGTTGGTTTCTTCCTTGGCGTTACTGGCGTTATCGGCTTGCTGGTCGGCGCTCTGACCTCTGGCTTCTGCGTTGCCGTTTACATGGCGAACGCTGGTGGAGCTTGGGACAACGCTAAGAAATACGTTGAAACCGGCGCTCTCGGAGAAGGCATGGGCAAGAAGTCTGACGTTCACAAAGCTACCGTTGTCGGCGACACCGTTGGCGACCCCTTCAAAGACACCACTGGTCCGTCTTTGAACATCATCATCAAGTTGATGTCTATGGTCTCTGTTGTTGCCGCTGGTTTGATCGTCAAATACAGCCTCGAAGCGATGGGCTGGTTCTAATGCCTGAATTCGCTTAACAAACAATAGCTTAGGCGGACGGGAGAGCAATCTTCCGTCCGCTTTTTTAATGCGGTACGAGTAATTATTGATTAGTAATTACGCAAGCGTCGAACCAAGAAAAATGTTTACATTCTTCTCGCAACTCAAGAGTTGGAGATGTCGCGGTAGCGACAGCGGACGAAAGTCCGCTTTAGTCCCGAAGGGACGACATCTCTATTATCGGCGGTTTTAACCGCCGGAAAAGGAAGAAAACAGCATAATATCCGAAGACCCCAACGGGGCGCGGCAGGAAGGCGGCTAAAGCGATAGGGGGGAGTCTGTATCGTTCATATTCCGTGGGTTAAAACCCACGGCTACTAATATTGAACCGCTACGCGGTTCTAGCGGAAGCGCTTCGCGCTATATGTTATTTAAATTGCTCAGATTAAATTTTATTAAATAAATTTCTGTAAAATATAAATATTTTTCTGTCGATTTTCGAACAAAACCCTCTAACTCTCGTAATGTAAATAAAATACTTTTCAAAATTTCAAAGATTTTATAGAGCAGAGTCTTTATAATTTGAAAAATTATGCTATAATACATAAGATAGGCAATTTTTAATTGTAGCTTTGCTATAGACATAATATTGGTAACATGAGTGACATATCCAACTTAGATAATAAAAAGCCCGTTCGTGGCGGTGAAGGAACGTATACTGGTTTGTGTTTGACGGTAACGGTTTTCCTTGGTCTTGCTGCCATTGGAACGTTTGTAGGTTCGCTGATAATCAAAGGCGTCTCAGGCATGACGTTGTCGGCTCTGACGCTTATCTTTGCCTTGGCGACGATAACAGCGTGGCTGTCTTCTCATGCGGCGCGATTGCGGTATCGTTTGGTTGAAGCGTCTACCTGGAAACCGCCGCAGTGGGGCAGAGCAGAGTCCTCGTCGGATCTGGAGAATCCGTATATAATCGAGTTTGAACAGGGACGTTCGATTCATTTTTGGCTTCTGGGTTTGATTCCTACGGCGATAATTACGCTCTTGGGCGTTTATCTGTTTTTTGAACTCAATAAGGGAACGGAAGAGTATTTTGCTCATCAAACTCCGCACTCAACGCTGTTGGGCATAATGGGGTTTGTTTTTAGTTGCATTTGGTTGATCTTTGCCTCTTCTTTTGAAACCGCATCGTCTGACGATTTGCCAGAATCGTCCGCTCTTTCCAGCACGATGAGAGAGCTTCTTATTATCAGCCTTGTTTCTGGCGTTGTGTTTATTGCCAAACCCTGGATAGGAGCTGGCGAATCGTGGTTTACTCGAATTTTAATAATCTGGGCGATTATTGTTGGAGTGGAATTGTTTGCTCGTCTGTTAATGGGCTGGATAAATCGTTCGTCCAAGCCGACGCAGTTTACATCTCCCATCGATTTGACGTCGCGCAACTTGATATTTGTTTTGGGCAACCCGATTGCCGGATTATTTAATACGTTAGAAAAGAAATACGGGATTTCTTTCCGGTCGTCGTGGGCGATTCGATTTGTCGCTCGGGCGACGGTTCCCGCTTTGCTGATGGTCGTTTTGCTTTCGTGGGCGCTGACGTCGTTGAGCGTTGTTCGCCTCGGCGAGATGGGCGTTCGCATCAATTGCGGAGTCGTTTCTGACGAGCCGCTTACGCCGGGTCTGTATTTCAAACTGCCGTGGCCTTTAGGAGAGATTAAAACGTATCCGGTCAAGCAGGCGGTTCGTCTTCCAATTGGATTTGCTCACGATGAAGACGCCGAACATTCAGGAGACGAATTACACGCCTATTTATGGACTGAAACGCACGGCGAGGAGTTTGAACTCCTTTTGGGCGCCGGGCACGAAACGATTGTCGTCAACGCGATGGTCGTCTATAAAATCCGGGAAGACAAAGAAGGATTTATGAAATACGTTTTTTCGTGTCAGAATCCCAAAGACGCCATTGAGGCGTACGGCTATCGCGCTTTGATGGAAATGACCCGATCCAAAACCATAAAGCAGGTTCTTGAAATTGACCGCAACGCCTTTGCCATGGGAATTAAAGACCGCTTGACTTCATTCTGCGATAAGAGCGACTTGGGCGTTGAAATTATCGACGTCTGTCTGCTTAACCTTCATCCGCCGGTAGATGTTGCGGAAGACTATCTGGGCGTCATTTCCGCTAAAATCAACGTCAAGGCGAACATGATCAAAGAAGAAGGTCAGCGGGACGTCAAGCTGCTTCAGGCGCAGATGGAGTCGTATGCAGAAGTCGTCTCGGCGAAAATTGAAGCGAATAAACGCATTTCCGCCGCTCAGGAACGTTCGTCAGAATTCCTCGCCGTTGGAGAAGCCTATAAAGAATCTCCGCAGGCGTTTAAGAATCGATATTGGCTCAACACGATTGAACAGTCGTTGGCGAACAAACGCCTTGTTTTAATTGATAAAAACCTGCCCTTGTTCTGGGATATGAGTCAGCAGCCGGATAAGAAAAAGCCGTCTGCCATGCCCGGACTGATTCAGGCGGAATAGAATACAGTTAGGAGTGAGAAATGAGGAGTGAGGAGTTACGCAAAGCGTTCCTCGCCACTCGCCACTCGCAACTCGCAACTTACAACTCAACATAACATTTTCAACCAACCATGTCCACAGAAAATACAACCGCAACAACGTCAAACGTTACTCCATGGAGATCCTACATTTTACGAATTGCCATCGGCGTGTTTTTGGTTGCTCTGCTTTTGGCGTATGCCATGTCCTTCCAGGTTACCGAAGGAACGCAGACTGTCGTAACCCGTTTTGACCGCCCGATTCGCACAGTTAAAGACGCTGGGCTTTACTGGAAGCTTCCGTGGCCCATTGAAAAGGCACATTCCATCGACATGAGAAAACGCATTTTCAACACGCCGCACGCCTCGTTGCTGACTAAAGAACAGTACAGCATTCAGCTTCTGACTTACGTTGTCTGGAAAGTGGACGATCCGCTGTTGTATCTGGAATCTCTTGGTCGTGGAGAAACGTTTTCTGAAAAAGAACTGATTGATTCGGCTCAAAAGGCGTTGGAAGGCGTCGTCGTTGACAGCGAAAACCGATTTGTCGGGAACTACTCGCTTTCGTCTCTTGTCTCGACAAACGAAAATGAAATTTGCGCTGAAGAAATCGAGGAGAACATCCTTCGCGAAATCAAAGGCTCCATTCGCAAAGATTACGGCATTGACGTTTTACAGGTGGGAATCAAACGTATTTCCGTTCCAGAAGCCAACATGAAAACGATTCTGGAATCCATGCGGGCGGAACGAGTCAAGTTGGCAAGCGAGCTTAAAGCGCAAGGCGACAAAGACGCCGACAAGATTAAAAAAGACGCTGACTTAAAGGCGGAAGAACTTCAAACTGCCGGACGTATGGAAGCAGGCAAGATTATCGGCGAGGCTGAACAGGAAGCCACCCGAATCGACGCCAAGGCGAACAGCTTCGCCCCGGAATTCTATTCCTTCTGGCGATCCATGCAGACGCTTCGCAACACGCTCAACGGCAACGCGACGATTGTACTTCGCAACGATAACGAATTCTTCAAGATGCTGTTTGAAGAACCCAACAAGGGCGAAGTTCCGGCTGGCGCTCCAACGCCGTCCGCGCCGGTTCAGACCGTTCCAGCTCAGCCGGCTCCAGTTCAGCCGACTGCTCTCACGCCAACGGCGCCGCAAAACTGATTTTACAGATCCCTTTGAAAGGGTTTGAAGTCAACGATAGCAAACAATCAAAATTGTAACAGACCTCTAATCATATCCTAATCATGGCTCAAAAGAAAACATCCAAAGCCGTTTACGCCGGGCTGGACGCCGGGATGAAACTATTCAGATGGATAGTTTTATTGCTGGTGATTCTGTTCTGGTTTTCGGGAATAACGTCGGTGAAGCCAGGCAACGTTGGCATGCTCATGCGGTTTGGCAAACTGCAAGGCAAGGGCGAAGAGCGAATCATGAAGCCGGGACTGGCGCTTGCGCTGCCGTATCCGATTGACGAAGTAATTCAGACGCCTGAATTGAAGATCGAACAGCTGGAAATCAACGAGATTTTCAAGCCTTTGGATGGCGGCATGGGATCGCTTGACAGCATTGACCCGCTTTTGGAAGGCTACGCTCTGACGGGCGACATGAACGTCATTCAGACCAAAATCGTTGTCAAGTACAAGGTTTCAGACCCGATCGCGTTCCGCCTGGGCGTTGACAAACCCGAAGCGTTTTTACACGATATTGTTTTGACGGCTTTTACCCAAACGGCGGCAAACTGGACTATTGACGATCTGCTTCGACAGCGTCAGGGAGAAGAAGAGAACGCTTCCCCAAAAACAGAGCAGGCAAAGCCGACCACGATTAACAAGCATAGTCACAAACACCACCATCATCATGCTCACGGACACGATGAAGACGGGCACGATCACGACGGGCACGACCACGACGGGCACGATCACGAAGACGCTCTTTGCACCATTGATCATTCCGCATTGGAACAGCAGGTTCGATTCGAGGCGATGAATCGTGTCAATGAGCTTGACTTGGGCGTTGAAATCGTTTCCGTTGAGTTCCGGGAGATTCATCCGCCGCGGCACGTCAATCAGGCGTTTGAGAACGTTCGCAACGCCAGAACTCAAATTGAAGAACAGCGTTACAAGGCGGAAAAGTACGCCAGCCAGGTTGTCCCGGCGGCGGAACAAGCCAGCAACGCCATGATTCAGGACGCCAAAGCGTACAAGGAAAAGCTGCTGGCTGAAACAAAGGCGATGTATAACCGATTTGAACCGGTTTATCAGGAATACCAAAACAATAAAGACGTCGTTCGTCAGCGAGTATATTTGGAAACGTTAGAAGAAGTGTTTGACAACGTCGGACAACTGCGATTCCTTCCGCCGGAAACGAAAGTTGTACTCCCGGACGAGGGAGGGAAATAGGCATTAGGCAATAGACAGTAGGCAGAAGTTGATTTGTAACAACTCCTCCCTCCTCCCTCCTAACTCAAACAACCAAAGTTAATACATAAACATAGGAACTAGAATATGTCAACCGTATCCCCTACGCAGGAAAATTCGGCAGTGAATAATCCGTTATCCAAACGGGTTCGAGAATTAGAGGCTCCGCTGACCTTCCAGGAGCGGGCGAAGATTGTCGTTCAGCTTGGATCCGCCATGTTGGCGGGCGGGTTGCTGTGCGTCGGTTTGTGGCAAAAATACTACGGCTCGGCAGGCATGCGCGATATCGCCGATTTTGTTATCATGCTGGCGTCGCTGATTGTTTCGCTGCCGATTTTCTATATCGCCGCCAAAGGGCTTTTCAGTCGAAGCGCAACCAATACTGTTATGACGGAACAGCTGGTTGCTTTGGCGACGCTGGCAGCCATGGCAAACCACGACTTCTTAACCGCGACGCTCATTCCGATTATTATGAACCTCGGTCGGTTTCTGGAAGAGCGTTCGATTTTGGGCGCCCAGTCTGCAATCGAGGGCTTGCGGCGGCTTCATTCCCGTTCTGCGACGATTATTCAGGAAGACGGAACGGAAAAAGAAATCCCGACTAACGACTTGAAAGTCGGCGACGTTTGCGTCGTTCATCCCGGCGACGTCATTCCGGCTGACGGCGACGTACTGAGCGGAGAATCGACGGTTGACCAGTCCTCAATTACCGGCGAATCCGTCCCGGTTGACATGAAAGCAGGCAGTTCGGTTTTTGCCGGCACTGTCAACCTGACGGGCATTATGCAGATCAAAGTTACCAAGACGGGCGACTTGACCGCGTTGGGACGCGTTGTCGAACTGCTTCGCGGAGCGGAACAGTCCAAAACGCCGATTATGAAGTTGATCGAAAAGTACGCGGTGTATTACGTTCCCGTTATTCTTTCCATTGCAGGAATTGTGCTGTTTTTGTATCGAGATATTGGTCGAGCCGTTGCGGTTCTGGTTGTCGGCTGCCCGGGCGCATTGATTCTGGCGGGACCTACTGCCATGGTTGCCGCTCTTGCCGCTGCTAGCCGGTTGGGAATTCTCATTAAAAACACCCGCTTTCTGGAACAGATGGCGGATATTGATACGTGCATTCTCGACAAGACAGGCACAGTTACTCTCGGCGCTCTTCAGCTGACGGAAATTCGACCGACAAACGAAGACGTTGCCCAGGAATGGGATAACGACAAACTCCTTTATGAAGGTTTACGACTTGCTTCCGCCAGCCGACACCCGGCGTCCCGCGCTATTGCCGCCGCGGCTGACGCAAAGGGAATGAAAGTCAGAATTGAGTCCGGACGCTTGAGCGAAATCTCCGGCAAAGGCGTTTTGCTGGAAGAATCGACCGAAACATGGTATCTGGGTCGTTACGAATGGCTCAGAGACGAAGGATTCCAGCTTCCTCCCCCTCCCGACTTCCTCGGATCTCTGGTTTGGCTGGGCAGAAAAGTTCAGATTAACGAAACGCAAACTCTGGTTGAAGCTCTGTGCTGCTTTATGCTGGCAGACCGTCCGCGTCCGGAAGCGCGTCAGGCGTTGGCTGAACTGAGAAAGCTGGGTATTGACCGGGAAATTATGCTTACCGGCGACCGACGTCAGGTGGCAGCTCAAATCGGCGGCGACCTCGGCATGGATAAGATTATTGCTGAAGTTCTTCCGGAACAGAAGCTGGAAGTGGTTGCGTCCGAAAAAGCCAAAGGCAGAATCGTCATGATGGTCGGTGATGGCGTCAACGACGCGCCCGCTTTGGCGTCTGGAAACGTTGGCGTCGCCTTGGGCGCTGTGGCGTCTGACATTGCTCTGCAAAGCGCGGACGTCGCTCTGCTGACAAACGACTTGCGCCGTCTGCCGCAAACCGTCGACCTGGCGCGAAGAACCCAGTGGACGATTCATATCAACATCCTTTTGGGAGCCGGCATTTCGATTCTCTTTGTTACGCTGGCGTCAATGGGATACATCAACGCCCTGATGGGCGCGATCCTTCATAACGTTGGAGAACTGTTCGTTTTGGCGAACTCCGCCAGACTGCTCCAGTTTGGAATTAACGACGAATGAGAGAACGGGGTGTGCGGCGGCTTGCCGTCGCCTTAACGTGTGTAAAAAGAAAAAACTCTTATAGTTTCTGATTGCAACTCGAGTGCGTCCGCGGGGCGTTGGACAAGGCGGCGCCTACGGGCGCCGCACTCCCCGAAATTATGCCTCGCCGTTGACTATTGTCTCGGCGTAACCTTCGCCTGAACGCGACCGGGCAAGCCCATGATGCGGATAAAGCCTTCGGCGTCCGTCTGGTTGTAGGCGTCTGAGCCTTCCATCGTGGCGATGCCTTCGTCGTACAGACTGAACGGACTCTTGCGGCTGTTGATCATGATGTTGCCCTTGTAGAGCTGCAAGCCGACTTCGCCGGTAACGTGTTTCTGCATGTCCTTGATAAACGCCAGCAGAGCGTCCATCTTGGCGTGATACCAGAATCCGTAGTAAATCATTTCCGCCACTTCCGGAGCGAGGCGATCGCGCAGGTGAGTCAGGTCGCGGTCAACGCACAGCGATTCCATCTGACGATGAGCATCGTAAAGAATCGTCATGCCGGGGGACTCGTAAACGCCGCGGGACTTCATGCCGACAAAGCGGTTTTCGATCATGTCGATGCGTCCGATGCCGTTGCGTCCGCCGATAATGTTGAGGTGATGAATCATCTCGTAGGGCGTCAGCTTTTCTCCGTTGAGAGAAACCGGAACGCCCGCCTCGAACCCGATGACGATGTTCTCGACCTTGTCCGGGGCTTCCTGCGGGGAAACGCCCATGCCGAAGTCAACCAGTTCAACGCCGTTGATCGACAGGTCTTCCAGCTTGCCGGCTTCGTAAGAAATATGGAAGCAGTTTTCGTCGCTGGAATACGGCTTTGACTTGGACGCCTTAACCGGGATGTTGCGCTCTTCGCAGAAGGCGATCATTTCCGAACGACCAGGGAATCGTCTGCGGAACTTTTCCATTCGCCACGGAGCCATAATTTTGATCGTTGGGTCGAGGGCTTCCGCCGCCAACTGGAATCGGCACTGGTCGTTGCCTTTTCCGGTCGCGCCGTGAACGAAAACAGTTGCGCCGACTTCCTTCGCCACTTCCAGACATTTCTTGGAAATGATCGGACGTGCAATGGACGTTCCGAGCAGATAAATGCCTTCGTATTTCGCCTGCCATTGAATCATCGGAACGGCAAAATCGCGAGCGCATTCTTCTTTGACGTCGACAACGCGAGCGGTTTTCGCCCCGATTTTCAACGCTTTGTCAATC
>JAFSMW010000068.1 GCA_017447745.1 Thermoguttaceae bacterium | reverse complement strand
CATGACGCCTGAGAAATGCGTCGAACGGCAGAAACGGCTCGGCATTCGCATCGGCGCGCTGGAAAATCACGGGCGCGGTTGGCCCTACGATACAGACGCGAAACTCCTGGAGCTGATCAAGTGGGTTAAGGGCGCAGGTCTTCCAGTTGGAATTCAGGTCAACGACCGCGACTGGTTCAAGCAGATTTCTCCCGAAGTTCGTCAGCAGCTGGACTACGTCATCGCGGATACGATGATCATGCCGGACGAGGAAGGCGGCGAGCCGAAAAAGATGTGGCTTCCCGGAAACGTAACCGTTGACGTCAACGACGAAGCCGCCGTTCAGGCGTGGATGGAACGGTACATGAAGCACTGTCTTCAGGTTGTCAGCGAGCCGATTACGATTCTAGCCAATCCGACGTATCTTCCGCCGCCGCTGGAAAAACGAACCGACCTCTGGACGCCCGAACGCATGGACGCTTTGATTAATGCGGCGGTGAAAAACAACGTCGCGCTGGAAATCAACGCGGAAACGTATCCCAGCCCGGAGTTTATCAAACGAGCAAAGAAAGCCGGAGCGAAGTTTACAATCGGCGTCAACAACTTTACAGACAACATTCGTTCCTACGACCGCGTTTGGGACATGATCGAGCAATGCGGTCTGACCGCAGACGATTTTTTGAGATTGGAATAGTTCGCTTCGCTCACGCCCACGGGTTAACACCCCGGCTCGCCTAAGCGTAATTCCGCTCGCTACGCTCGCTCCATTACCGCCTTCCAATCATTCGCTAACCCCATGAAACACGTAATACTCCTCCTGTCGTTCGCAGTCTGTTTTGAGACGGCTGTTTTTGGTCTGGAATACAAAGTCGATCCGTCTGACGCAAACGGCGTTCAAGCGGCGCTGGAAAAGATTCGCTCGGATCGCAGCGCCGGGAACGTCGAGCCGGCAAAGGTCGTTCTGCCGCCGGGTGAGTACGTTATCGCCCAGCCGCTGACGCTGTTACAGGCGGATTCCAATATCGAGTTCGTCTGTCCCAACGGTAAAGCGGTTCTTTCCGGCGGGATTGAAATTACCGGGTGGAAGGACTGCGGAAACGGCGTTTGGGAAGCGAGTTTGCCTGACGTCGACGGCGCGCCGCTGTATACGGAACAACTGTTTGTCAACGGAAAGAGAGCGGTTCGTTCCCGGTATCCAGACAGCGGCTTTTTGCGTCCCGCTGCCGTTGAAGCAAAGAACGACGGACTGCCCGCTGGGGCGCAGCAGGTTGTCGTAAACGCCAAGCCGGGAGAGTTGGATCTGCTCAAAGACGTTCCCGCCGCCGAGCTGCGGTGGGCGCAGATGGTAATTCATCATAAATGGGACACGACCCGGCGCGTTCTTCTTTCCTTCGATGCTCAAAAGAACGCTATGCTCTTTCAGGGCGAAAGCATGAAAAAATGGAATTCCTGGAACACGACGTCGATGTACTATCTGGAAAACGTCCGGTCGGCGTTCAATCAGCCGGGCGAATGGTTTTACGACGGCGAGGCGAAAAAGATTCTGTATCGTCCGCTGCCGGGTCAGACGCTGGAATCTGTTACAGTTGTTGCTCCTCGACCGGGATTAAAGCGGCTGGCGGAACTGGTCGGGACGCCGGAAAATCCCATTCAAAACGTCGCGTTTAAGAACGTCGCCTTTAAGTATTCCGATTCTTCCAGACGCGTTAACTTTATGCAGCCGTTTTGGTTGGAGTCGTTTAACGTTGGCGATTTGTCCAAGCCGGGACCGTCACAGTTCCCGCCGGCGCAGGCGGCGTCGTGCGTTGAGTCGGCGATTTTCGTCAACAACGCTCAAAATGTCTGCTTTGACAACTGCGAGTTCTCCCATTTGGGCGAGTACGCGATTTGGTTTAGAAACGCTCTTGACTGCCGGCTGACCAACAGCGCTTTGACTGACTTGGGCGCTGGCGGCGTCAAAATTGGCGGCGGAGAAGTCTGGGGAGCGGACAAACGCGTCTGCGAGAACAACGTCGTAGACAATTGTCTGATTGCCGAAGCAGGGCGTTTTCACGCGTCCGCCGTTGGCGTCTGGATTGGGAACAATACCAAAAACAACGCTGTTACGCATTGCGAAATTGTCGACCTGTACTATACCGGCGTGTCCGTCGGCTGGCATTGGGGATACGCCGGCGTGTCGTTTGGAAACAGAATTGAGTTCAACCGGATTCACAACATCGGTCAGGGCGCGCTGTCCGACATGGGCGGCGTTTATACGCTCGGAACGCAGACCGGAACGCGCGTCTGCAACAACGTCATTTACGACGTGGAGTCGTATTCCTACGGCGGATGGGGGCTGTATCCAGACGAAGGCTCGGAAGGGCTTTTGATGGAAAACAACCTCGTCTATAACACCATGGACGGCTCGTTCCATCAGCATTACGGCAAAGACAACGTCATTCGCAACAACATTCTCGTCTGTAGCCGCGCCAATCCCGCTCACGGCAGAGCGTTTCAGGTCGCGGCAACGCGAATCGAACCGCACCGCTCGTTTGTCTTTGAAAACAATATCATTTACTGGAAAGACGGCTCGGCGATGGGATACAACTTCGACAAAGTCAACGCCGACGTCCGCTCCAATTTATGGTGGAAAGTCGGCGGGGACGTCGATTTTGCCGGGAAGACGCACGATCAATGGGTCGAGTCCGGACGAGACGCCGGCGGGCTTGTCGCCGACCCGCTGTTTGTCAACCCGGACGAGAACGACTACCGCCTTCGCCCCGGCTCCCCCGCTGAAAAAATCGGATTTAAAGAGTTTGATTATACGAAAGCGGGGAGGAGGTGAGGCAGTAGGCAGTAGGCAGTAGAAAGAAACGTCCCTGCTACCTATTCCCTATTGTCTATTGTTCGCCTGTCGGCGAATGCGTAATTCCGCTCCCGATGGTCGCTCCATTACCGCCTTTCAACCAATTTTAACTCACTATTGCCTACTGCCTATTGCCTTAACAACCATGTTCAATCAAGTTCCTTTAACAGATTCTCTGACGAGTTTTTTCGCGTCCGGCTGGCCCCCGTTCATTTGGAACGACCCGGTTATGCAGATCGCTTGGCCTAAATGGTTTCATTTCTTCCCGGAATTTCAGTGCGCTATGCGAACGGACGACGGGAAACTGGCGGCAACTGTTCATGCTGTCCCGCTGAAATGGACAGCGCCGTTTGAAAGACTTCCCGACGGCATGGAAATGTACGAGTCCGGCTGGGATTGGGTTATTGAACAGTCCATCGAGGATTATCTTTATGGACGTCAGCCTAATGTCCTTTCGGCGGTTGCGATTGTCGTCGCTCCTGAAATGCAAGGGCAGGGCTTGGCGGGTGAGGCGGTCAAACATCTGAAATATCTGGCGAAAAAGCACGGATTCAAGGGGCTTATCGCCCCGCTGCGCCCCAGCGAAAAGCGGTTCTTCCGAGACATGGACATTAATGAGTATATTGCCATGCGAAAGCCCGGCACGGACTTGCCCTTCGACCCGTGGATAAGACTGCACGTCAAGCTGGGGGCGAGAATTGTCAAGCCATGTTTGGAATCCGTAATCATCAGCGAATCGCTGGATATGTGGACGCAATGGACGGGCGTAACGTTTGACCAGTCCGGCTTGTATCCCATTCCTGGCGGCGACGAACCGCTGGTCGTTGACGTCGAAGCCAATCAAGGGGACTATTCCGCCTCGGGCGTATGGGTGGTTCACGAGATTGATTAGGCAGTAGGCAGTAGGCAATAGGCAGTAGGCAATAGGCAGTAGACAATAGGCAGTAGACAATAGGCAGTAGGCAATAGGCAGTAGGCAATAGGCAGTAGGCAGTAGGCAATAGGCAGTAGTTGTTTTCGGTTCTAAGCGCTCTTTTAGGAACAATTTAAAATTTTTTGCAACAAATTTGGGGATTGTTCGTTTATAATAGTATAACAAACGATCGTTGTAAAAACAAAACAACATTTTTTATCCCCCTATCATTTCAGGAGATATTCCCCGATGAAAAAAGCATTTCTTTTAGCGATTATCGCCGCTGTCGTCTTCCCGATGATTAGCATGGCAGACGAACCTGCCGCCAAACCGGAACCCCCAAAAGCTCAGAAAGAACGCAAAGCCCCACAGGGACCACGTGGTCCGATGACGTTGTTCCAGTTTGACGCCAATAGCGATGGCGTTGTTACCAAGGAGGAACTTCCTACAGACAACAAGTTCTTCGAAGGCATGTTCGATCGTACTGACGCCGATAAGGACGGTAAGGTAACCAAAGAGGAAGAAGCTGCTCGCAAGGCAGAACTTCAGAAACGTTACGAACAGCGCAGAGCTAACGCTGGCGACAGACCGCAGCGCCCCATGCCGCCCAAGGGACCGCGCCCGCAAGGAAATCGCCCAGACGGATTCAGAGGTCCTCGCGGTCCTCAGCAGGGACCAACTCTGTTCCGATTCGACGCCAACAATGACGGCGTTGTAACCAAAGACGAACTTCCTACAGACAACAAGTTCTTCGAAGGCATGTTCGATCGTACTGACGCCGATAAGGATGGCAAGGTAACCAAAGCTGAAGAAGCCGCTCACAAGGCAGAACTCCAGAAGCGTTACGAACAGAGAAAAGCCAACGGAGCAAAACCTCGTAAGCCTGGAAAGAAAGCTCCCGAAAAGAAATAATATTCAAAGCGCTAATCGCTTTCTGGTTGAAACAAAAATCCGTGTAACTCCAAGGGAATTATATCTTTGTGATTTATGCGGGTTTTTGTTAAATTTTATCAGTAAAAACGACATATTGCTAATATTTTAATATAGTAACCATATTAATTACAATAATCTGTTAAATTGTAAAAAGACAACTTTCCTAATAATCCGAATCTTACAAATATCTTTCCTTTTTTATCTATTTTGTCAATTATAGGAAATTTATTGAATATTTTGAAAAAAACGCGTTTACGTTGCAATAAGACTTTATAGCGTTCGTTTTAAGTATTGATGTTTAAAAACACGTAAAGCTGGATTCTTTTAGTTTTTTACGTGGGATAGTCAATTCACTTTATTCACCCTTTTCAAGGAGATGTTCTGATGAAGAAACTGTTTCTGATTGCGGTGGCTGTCTTGGCAATACCTTTTGTATGTTTTGCAGACGACCCCGTTCCGGCAGCTCCGAAAGCTCCGGCACATCGCCACCACGGCGATTTTACCATCTTCAAGTTCGATGCCAATAACGACGGCGTTGTAACTAAAGATGAGCTGCCCAAGGACGCCAAGTTCTTGGCAGGTCTGTTTGATCGTATCGACGCAGACAAAGATGGCAAACTGACCAAGGCAGAAGACGACGCTTTCAAAGCTGAACTGAAAAAGAAGTTTGAAGCTCGCAAAGCTGCCGCCGCTAAAGACGGTAAGAAACCTTTCCCGCCAAAGCATTTTGGAAAGAAGCCGTTCCCGGGCAAACCCTTCCCGCCGAAGTTTGACGGCAAGAAGCCTTTCCCGCCGAAGCATTTTGGCAAGCCGTTCCCGGGCAAACCTTTCCCGCCGAAGCATTTTGGAAAGAAACCCTTCCCGCCGAAACCCTTCCCGCCGAAGTTTGACGCTGATAAAGCGGTAGATTTTATCTTCGCTCAGGCTGATACAAACAAAGATGGTCAGATTTCTCGTGAAGAAGCGAAAGCTGCTGTTATCAAAGCCCAGAAAAAGGCTGAAGAAATGAGAAAAGCAGCTCCAAGACCGTTCCCGCCCTTCCCGCCGAAGCATTTTGGCAAGCCGTTCCCGGGCAAACCCTTCCCGCCGAAGTTTGACGGCAAGAAGCCCTTCCCGCCGAAGTGTGGTTGCATGAAGGGTGGAAAATGCTTCTGCAAAGATTGCAAGTGCAAGAAGTTCGCTGGCAAGAAACCCTGTGGAAAGAAACCCTGCTGCAAGTTTGATGGCAAGAAGCCGTTCCCGCCAAAGCACTTTGGCAAGCCTTTCCCGCCGAAGCATTTTGGTAAGCCGTTCCCGGGCAAACCCTTCCCGCCCAAGTGCAATTGCACTAAAGGTGGAAAGTGCTTCTGCAAAGATTGCAAATGCGCCAAGTTCGCTGGAAAGCCCTGCTGCAAGAAGTTCGCTGGCAAGAAACCCTGCTGCAAGAAACCCTGCGCTGCTAAATGCGCGGACAAGCCTTGCTGCAAGAAACCCTGTGTTGCTAAATTCGCTGGCAAGAAACCCTGCTGCAAGAAACCCTGCGCTGCTAAATGCGCTGATAAGCCTTGCTGCAAGAAACCCTGCTTCAAGAAAATTGCTGAGCATATCCTGAAGAATTTTGACGCCGACAAAGCTGTCAATTTCGTTTTCGCTAAAGTTGACACGAACAAAGACGATCAGATTTCTCGCGATGAAGCTAAAGTCGCCGCTGTCAAAGCTCACGCCAAGGCGGTTGAAATCAAAAAGGCGATTGACGCTAAACGAGCTGCTGCTGGCAAAAAAACCTTCGAATGCCCGATTCTGAAGAATTTTAACGCCGACAAAGCTGTTGATTTCGTTTTCGGTAAAGTTGACACGGACAAAAACGGTCAGATTTCTCGTGAAGAAGCCAAAGTCGCCGCTGTCAAAGCTCACGCGAAAGCTGTTGAAATGAAAAAAGCTTTTGACGCCAAACGCGCTGCTGCCAAAAAGGCTGCTGAAGTTGCGAAATGATTTTTGATTAAGACGATTTAATTGTCTTCTGGCGCGGTCTTTTGATCGCGCCCCTCTCCTTAAACCGCAACGTTTTCCGTTGCGGTTTGTTTTTTCGAATAATTATCTCAAAAACTAACAATGGGCGTTCTATCAGTTTGGATATAGAGGAAAGCAACCCTAGGAAAAGTATTTTATTCAGTTTGCTTATTTTTCTGATTTTTCTATCGTAGTTTGTATAAATTGATATTGACAAATAATATAAAATAAGCAAATATAGTAAAAACATCTTAAAGCGGATACCGTTTAGATGACGATTTATTTAAAGAGCAGAGATGCGTCTACGTTGATTTATTGTCAGATGAATTGACGCAATTTCGTTTGTCTGACATATAAACAAACACATATTTGTGGAATGAAATTATGCGTACTAAAACCTACCTTGCAGCGTTATTGATTGTAATGGCTTTGCCAGTCCTGGCGTCAGCCAATTGGGCGTCGGATATGTTCAAAGACACCTCGCACGACTTTAAAACGGTTGCTCGTGGAGCGGACACCCGATTCAGTTTTGTTTTTGTTAACAAATATCAGGAAGACGTCGTTATTGAGTCTGTTCAATCCACTTGTCGCTGCACTCAGCCGTCTTTCCAAAAACGGGTTATCAAGACGTGGGAAACCGGACAAATCGACATTCAGCTTGACACCCGCAACTTTTACGGTCGCAAAGATGCAACGGTAACCGTTCGTTTTTCCAAACCTTTTTACGCAGAAGTTCAGCTTCATTCGTTCTGTTTTATTCGTTCAGACGTTTACATTGAACCGGGCATTGTCGCTTTCGGAACGGTTCAACAAGGACAGGCGCGAAAGGTTAGATTCCGCGTTAACTATGCTGGTAGAACAAATTGGCACAATTGGAGAATTCAAGATATTCAAAGCGAATATCCATTTTATAAGGCAACGCTTGCTGAAGTTCAGAGAGATTATAATTACGTCAGTTACGACATTACTCTGACGCTCAAGGAAAACGCTCCAGAAGGTTATTTAAACGACTTTATTGATATTATTTCCAACGATCCCAACCCGTCAAATCAACATTGTCAGGTTCCGGTAAGCGGATACATTATCCCAGCGGTTTCAGTCAAACCATCTCCTTTGTCTTTTGGAATGATAAAAGCAGGACAGAGTGTTACCAAGACTGTGGTACTGTCTGGTCAAAGCCCGTTTAAGATTACAGAATTTGGCAGGTCAGACGACAGAGTTTCCGCAACGATTTCAGACGCTCAAAAGAC
The DNA here is from genome assembly GCA_017447745.1 of Thermoguttaceae bacterium. Classification (GTDB taxonomy): domain Bacteria; phylum Planctomycetota; class Planctomycetia; order Pirellulales; family Thermoguttaceae; genus RUG11551. The sequence goes on along the minus strand of JAFSMW010000068.1, from coordinate 8,213 downwards.
CGTTCACGTTATTCCGGTTACAATCGCCAACTCAGGAAAGGGCGGTAAAGTTAACGGAGTTCTTGCATTCCGTGTTTCGTCGCAGTCTAAAGAAGTAAAACTTCCGTTCTTTGCAGAAATGGAACAGGGCGCAGACGTTACTCCGCCTAAGGAATCGTCCGAAAATACTCCTGGAGTTCAGAAATCAGACGACGTTCCTGTTGCGCCAGCGCAAACTACGCCTGAATCCAAACCCGCTCAGACGCCGCCTAAAGAGTTGACGCCGGCGGAAGAGTATTTCCCCGCCAATCCTATAACGGAACCGGAAGACGTCCCTGCTGTTTCAGAGCAAGCTCCCGCTCAAAATACTGCGCCTGCTCAACAGGAGACAACGCCCGCTGCGTCAGAAACAAAAGAAGCTCAACCTAAGGTCCCAGCAGAGCCAGCTGCAGTAGATGACAGCGCTGCTCCCCCAATTGAAGAAGACGTTGATGAAGTTGTTGCGCCAGAAGAGAACGCCAATAACGCCAATGATAATTCTGTCCCTGCCAAGGAAGTTGAAGTTCCACCCGCTCTGGACAATTATTAATCGTCCTAATCAAACAATTTGGAATTGAACGCTTGAGGAATTCAGTTTTGAATTCCTCAAATTGTATTATATTTACATTTACTCTTTTTTGTTACATTTCTCCATGAGTTACGAAAACAGTATTAAAGCGTTTGAAAAAGCCTGTAGTCTTATGCCCGGCGGAGTGAATTCGCCCGCCCGCGCTTTTGGCGCAGTTGGCGGCTGTCCGGTTTTCTTTGAACGCGGCGAGGGCGCGTATCTGTACGACATCGACGGCAACAAGTACATCGACTTCGTCGGATCCTGGGGACCGATGATTCTCGGTCATTGCCATCCTGCTGTTGTCGAAGCGCTGCAGAAGGCGATTCATAAAGGAACCAGTTTCGGCGCGCCGACAGTTGCGGAAAACGAGCTTTGCGAGCTGGTTATTGACGCCATGCCGTCTGTCGAAATGGTCAGACTGGTCAACTCCGGAACGGAAGCGACGTCAAGCGCGATTCGTCTGGCTAGAGGGTATACGGGTCGTGACAAGATCGTCAAATTTGCCGGCTGCTATCACGGACACGTTGACAGCCTGCTTGTTTCAGCCGGGTCTGCGGCGGCGACGTTCAGCGTTCCCAACTCGCCCGGCGTAACGGCGGGAACGGTTCAGGACACGATTATTCTTCAGTACAACGACGTCCAGGGCGTTGAAGACGCGTTCAAAGCGCAGGGCGACAAAATCGCTGGCGTGATTCTCGAACCGGTTGTTGGGAACATGGGCTGCGTTCTTCCGACTCCGGAGTTTCGCAAGACGCTGCGCGATTTGACGCATAAATACGGCACGGTTCTGATTTACGACGAAGTCATGACGGGATTCCGCGTTTCCTATGGCGGAGCGCAGGCGTATTTCGGCGATGACCCGGACTTGACGACCATGGGCAAGGTTATCGGCGGCGGGTTGCCGGTTGGCGCGTACGGCGGTAAAAAGGAAATCATGAAATGCGTTATTCCCTCCGGCCCGGTTTTTCAGGCGGGAACGCTCAGCGGGAACCCGTTGGCGACCGCGGCGGGCATCGCCACGCTGTCGACGCTCAAAAAGGAGAACCCGTATCCGAGGCTGGAACAACTCGGTCAACGTCTTCTGGACGGCTTGACGGCGGTCTTTAAGGAAAAGGGCATTGCGACTCAATACGCTCGCGCCGGCGCCATGATGACGTTCTTCTTCAACGACGCCCCTGTTACCGACTGGACTCACGCCGCCAAAAGCGACACGAAACAATTCGCCCGGTATTTCCATCAGATGCTTGACCGCGGCGTTTATATGCCCTGCAGTCAGTTTGAAGCGTTCTTCCTGTCTGCCGCCCATACCGAAGCTGACATCGACGCTGCGATCGAAGCCGCGAAGTAAAACGAGATTGATTCGCGCCGACCGTTCGAAAGAAAACAATCCGCATAGTACGAAACGCATTTCCGGGTTTCGCACTAAGCGGATTGTTTGATATGACGATTAGTTAAGAGTTAAAACAACAGCTCTTGGCGCCGATTCTCAAAAGTCGTCGTATCCTCCGTCGTCGTATCCTCCGTCGTCGTAATCGCCGCCGTCGTAATCGCCTCCGTCGTCGACGTCAGCATCGTCGTAACCTCCGTCGTCATAATCGCCGCCGTCGTCGACTTCGTCAACATCATCTACGTTGTCGTCAATATCATCATCGACGTTATCAACATCGTCGACGTTGTTATCAATATCATCATTGACGTCGTCAATATCATCGATGCTGTCAATATTGTCATCTACGTCGTCAATATCATCGATGTTATCAATATCGTCATCTACGTCGTCGATGTCGTCAATGTCATCAATATCATCTACGTCGTCAATGTCGTCAATGTCATCAATATCATCTACGTCGTCGATGTCGTCAATGTCATCAATATCATCTACGTTGTCGATATCGTCGATGTCAATGTCGTCGAAGTCGTCGATGTCATCATAGAAGTCGTCATAGAAGTCATCATCGAATTCGCTGGCATAATCGTCGAAGCTGTCAAGATCATAGAGATCGTCAAGATCATAGTAGTTGTCATAAAATTTGTCAAATTCGTCGAAACTAATATCCTTGAACGCGTCAATCTGTTCTTTGGTTAATCTGCCGTATTCTCTGTCCAGTTCATTAACCAGAGATCGGTAGTTTAAGTTGGCAGAAGACACTAATCCATGACGGTTGAGCATGATCATACGCGATAACTCTCCAAAACCGTAATTAAGCCAAAATGGAACGGAGCCAACATAAGCGTCTCGATATGACATGTTAGCCCACGGGAGATTGTAACGTCTTGCCATAGCGGCGGCTCTGTGCGGGTTCGGGTCCATAGCAACGCCGACAACTTCAAATCCCTTGGCTTTATAAGCTGGATAGGCGCGTCTGAGATAATTGAGTTTTTCGACGCTGGCGCGATCTGATGGCGACCAGGGAAATACGAGGACGTTTTTGTTTTTCAGGTTTGCCATGTTGAATTGTTTGCCGTCAACAGTCTTTCCGGTAATGGGAAGCGGTTTTCCTTTGAGTGCCAAACGTTTGGCGGCGCCTTGCATCTTCTTGACGATTTCCTGAACTTTGGCGTCCTTAAATCTAAAGAAATTATTAACGTACTTTGTGTACCGGGCGGCGGCGGCGACAGAGTCAAAAACTTCTTCGGCGTGTGCCGTTCGGAAGGCGACAGCCGCAACTTTACTGTTGGCTTTAGCGCCATAGCTGGCAATCATACTGTCAACCGCTCTGGCGGTTCTGTCAAACATGGCTTTGTCGTTTTTAGCGGTTGATACCGACAATGCGTTGATAAGCTTGCTCAAGATCACGTCTTCAGCCATTTCCGTCAGTCCAGCAGCTTTAACGTCAGAAGCAAGCGCGTTAAAATCAGCGGAGTTGTCTACGCCTTTAAGCTGTCCGAGTTCTTTGGAGCAAATCAGTTTGATCTGATACAGACGCTGGAGTTTTGCCTTGTTATCAGCAGGAGTCTTTTTGATTGCTTCTGTCGTGTTCGCTGAGATCTTTTCGATTTCAGAAAAATCGTTGGTCTTTTTGGCTTCCTTGAACTTCAGATTAATCAGTCCCATGGAAATATCGTCCGCCATTTTGGGCTGATCTGCTTTTTTAAGTTCAGCAGGCATGGCGTCAATCAGAGCTTTAGCTTTTTTACTGCCAAGCTTGACGAGAATCTGCAGGCTCTTGACTTTAACGGAGGCTGCGCGCTGAATCTGTTCGCTGGTTGCGTCCTTGTGTTCAATGACTTTGTCAGCTGCGGCAATTCGCGCTTTGCACAGTTCGGTAATTTGAGCGACAGCTTCTTTTTTCGATTGGTTGTCAGGACGTTTAACGTTCGAGAGCTTTTCGATAAACGCCATATACTGTGCCGGAGTTCCGTTTTGGGGAACGGTATAGGCTGCAGAACTGACTTTAGCCGAGGGTTGAACAGACGCGCCGTTTGCAAAGCAGGACGCCATAAACAGAGTCATAGCCAAAAAGACGGCTATATTCATCAAAGTACAACGCATGTTTTTTTCCTTGTGATGATGTGGTAAAAAAATCTTGTCAGGCGGCTTTACGGTTTGCTTTATTGCATGCTTAAAGCGCCTGATTACAACCGAATTTTATATAAGAAATTATACTAGAAAACGTATATTTAGACAAGGGGGGGAATAAGACGTATTATTGGATGCAACCCTTATTATTGGATTTAATCCCCGCCCCTCTTGCAATCGGTTCTGGTTTGGGTTATCATAATAAGAAATCGTATTCTGAATTGTTGTATTCATTTTTAAAAGGATAATTCAAATGAGAACATTTTTATTTGCCGCCATGACGGCGTTGACGCTGTTTGTCAGTTCTGCTCAAGCTGCTGTAACAGACGGCGGAGTTAAAGCGGTTACGGAAAACGGAGTGATTTCGTTGTATCGAGCTGGGGAGACGGCGCCGTTTGCGTCGCTGCCCGCCAAGACCGAGTCCGGGGACGTTCTGGAAGTTGTAACAATCGACGGCCCGTTTGTTGGTCTTCGCGTTTCTCCCAAGTTGGGCGAAGCCAGAACGGTCAAGTCGCTCTTTATCCCGGACATTACCGTTTCCCCGTCGTGGGCGAACGAGTCGTCCAACGTGTTGGGAACCGCCGGGCTGACAACTGCCAACGGGAATCCCGGGTCGTACATGTTCATCGCTGCGGCGAACCCGGAAACGAACAAAGGCGTTGTCGCCGCCTGGCTGACGACCGACAAGGCGTCGGGCGTTGTCTTTACGCGTCTGAACGAAAGCGGTCAGCTTGTCATCAAGGCGGAATCCCAGTACGGTCGATGGGAGATTCCCGCTGACGCCAAAGCGGAAAACTATCAGGGCGAGATTCTGGTTATTGGCGCTTTCGACGACTGCCGGTTTGGTTTGGAGGCGTACGCTGATCAGGTTGCTAAACAGTATTCGATTCATCTTTTGCCGCAGCCGAGCGGGTATTGCACATGGTATTCAAACGTTCATGGCGGAGCGGGAACGGAAAGCGGTACGCGCGAGTTCATGGACGTTGCAGCGGAAAAGCTGGTTCCGTTCGGGTTCAACCTGTTCCAGATTGACGACCACTGGCAGATGGGAAACTCGACCAACGGCCCGCGCAAGAATTTCACCGCTCATAATCCTAACGGCCCGTATCCTTCGGGAATGAAGCCGACGGCAGATTACATCAAGTCGAAAGGCGCAACAGCCGGCATTTGGATTATGGCGTCAAGCGGAAACTGGAACGACCCGTACTACGCGGACAAACAGAGTTTCTTCGTCAAAGCCGCAGTCGACTATCCCGCTCCCGGTCAGAAGAACACGCATCGATACGGTCAGACGTCACAGAAAGGAAAGCCCTACGAAACCTTCTGGGGCGGAACGTGTTTCGACTTTACCAGACCTGAAGTCTGTGAGTATGTTGAAAAAGAACTCCATCAGGCGAGCGCCGACTGGGGGTATCGATACTTCAAGCTGGACGGGTTATGGACGGCGATGGGCTGCATGCAGAATTACGTCAACGACGGTTACGAAGTCGACGACCTGGGCGACCAGATATTTAGCGACCCGACCGTTCCGCAGGTGGCGACGTTCCGCAAGGCTCTGGGAATTTACAAGAAATCGACGGATAACGCTTTTGTTTTGGGCTGCACCGTTGCTCAAAACATGCGATCCATGGGCGCGTCCTACGGCTTGGTTGACGCCATCCGCATCGGGCCGGACAACGGCGCCAGCTGGGGCGGAATCTGCACGGGGCCGATTCGCGGTTCCGCTCGTTACTTCTACAACGCGCGCGTCTGGTACAACGACCCCGACCCGGTCTACGTCCGTGACAACGTCCCGATCAACCAGTCTCAGCTGATTACAACCTGGGCGTCGGTCAGCGGCGCGCTGTACCTGTTCAGCGACTGGCTGCCGGCTCTGTCTGAACCGCGTGTTGACCTGCTTCGCCGAACGATGGCGCCGCACAAATGCACAAACGTTCGACCGGTTGACCTGTTCAGTTCCAAGCTCGCCAACTTCTGGCGCTTGAGCAAAGACGACTACGCTATTCTGGCGATTTACAACTGGAACGACAGAAACGTTTTAGCGGTCGACAGGACTTTGGACAAGCTCGACCTCGATCCGTCCGCGACGTATGTCGGGTTCGATTTCTGGAACAACGCGTTTGTCGCCCCGTTCAAGGGAAGTCTGGTTTGCACGCTTCCCGCCGCGTCCTGCCGTGCGCTGAGCTTGAGAAAAGTTACCGGAGCGCCGGTTCTCGTTTCGACGTCGCGTCACGTTTGCAGCCCGCTGTTTGAAGTCGAGAACGAAACGTGGGACGCTCAATCCAAAACGCTGTCCGGTACGAGTACGGTTGTCGCCAACGACGAATACGAGCTGAGAATTGTTGCCGAGAATTTCAAAGCGGTCAAGGCGTCTTTCGACGGCGCAGACGCTCCTGTTACAATCAGTCAGGACGGCCCGACGGTTCGCGTTCGCGTTCTGCCGGATAAGTCCGGGAAAGTCTCGTGGACAGTTCAGTTTGAATCCGACGCCGCTCCGCTTGCCAAGCCGGAATCGCCGGCGGACTTCAAAGCCGATGCTGGATATACCGGGGTTGCGCTGTCGTGGACGGGTCAGTCACAGTTCGGATACGTTCTGAAAAAGACGGTTAACGGACAAAACGCTCAAACGCTATTCGTCAGCGGAGCGAGTTATTTCGACGACGACGTCAAGCTGGGCGACTCGGTTGAATACGCTCTTGCCGCCAAGGGCTGGGGAGAGAACTACTCGGATTCCGTTACAACCACAGCCGTCATGCCGGAAAAGATTGTCGTTCCGCCCGCCGGTCCGGAACCGGAACTGAACCTCGCCGACATGAAGCCCTTGAGTCTGCGAGTTGGCTGGGGAACCTATCACCCCAACCGCGACATCGAAGGCAGACCGTTTAAGCTGGACGGGAAATCGTATGACAAAGGCGTCGGGCTTCACGCCAACGCCAACGTCGTCTATAACGTTCCCGCCGACAAACGCCGCTTTGTCGCAACCGCCGGGCTGAGCGATTCCCAGAGAACGGACGAACGCCGGTCGGTCGTAATTAAAATCTGGACGAACGTCTGCGAGATGGGCGAGCCGGAAATCTGCGTTGCCCAGTCGCCGCTGTTGAGCGAGAAAACAGGCGTGGATACATGGAACTTCGATATACAGATTGACTCTCGCGTCAAACAGATTCGGTTAGAAGTTTCAGACGCCGGCGACAGCAACAACTGCGACCACGTCGACTTCGTCCGCGCAGGATTCTGCAAATAATGAGCAATTAACAATGAGCAATTAGCAATTAGGCGAGCCGGGGTGCGTAAGCCCACGGATAATTCTCGCGCTAAGTACGCAAAGAAATGAAAGGCGGTAACGGAATGAGCGAAGCGAATGCAGTTACGCTTTGAACCGTTCACGCACACGGATGAGTCCGGATCTCGGCAGTCCTCTGCCGCGTAAGAAATCTCACGCTCTAGTCCGCGAAGTCCGCAAAGTTATCAATTGGTGAACGCTTGCGGCGGAAGCCTCCAAAAATTTCCAGAACGCGGAAAGCCCCTCTGTCCTGCTGGTTCGCGGGCGTCTTCGCCCGCATTTCTCGAAAGGCGGCTGATACAGCCGCGATCCCGTTGTTCGAGCTGACATTCCTGTAAAACAGAATTTTGCGCTGCCGGCAGTAGCCCGAGGACGGGCTACATCCAAGGAAGGTTTTCCATTTCGTCGTTTTGGTATGCACGCTTCAAACAAAGCGTAACTACGCTCACTGCGTTCGCTCCGTTACCGCCTTCCATTTCTTTGCGGCTAAAAATTCTTCCCCGTACGGCGAGGCTCTGTTCCCCGTCCTCTTGATAAAAACTCAATAAATTATATAATTCTAAAACAGGAATTATTTAATTCCTCTTTTATTTTGTAAAGCTCAGTATATATTAAAGGAGAACGTCTCGATGATTCGTAAATTTGTTTTGAGCGTATTGCTTCTTGTTTCAGTCGTAATTTCATGCGTCTGTTTCGGAGCGGAAAATTCTGATATTTCTTCGCTAAAACAGAAAGCTGTCGAACAATTTGGTCAAAAATGCGTAGAACGTTTTGAAAAGATGTTTCAAACGGGTTAATTCGATTTTAATTATCGTTCTTAT
>JAFSMW010000067.1 GCA_017447745.1 Thermoguttaceae bacterium | reverse complement strand
ATATTCGCGTACGATTTGAGCGGCAGGAACTGGATGTCGGCGTGGATAATCGCTTCCGTGTTCCGAATCGCCTGGCTTTCCGCAATCCACAGCGCGGTTTTCGCGACGGCGACGGCGAAGTCGTTTATCTCAATTCCGTAGAAGTTGGAAATTGACACCTGAATGGGCGTAACGTCCGGGCTGATGGATCGGTAATCGCTGCCGTACATGGATCGGATGATGTCGTTTTCCATCTTCCGCAGGCAGATGTACGTTTCCGTTAAGAAGTTGCCGGAGCCGCAAGCGGGGTCGAAAAAGGTCAGCTTCGCCAGCCGCGCATGGAAGTCGCGCAGTCTGGAAAGCCGGGTTTTGGCGACGCGTTCGAGGAAAATGTCTTCCAGTTCCGCTTTGAGGTCGTCGAGAAACAGGGCGTCGATGAGCTTGTGGATGTTCTCAATGGACGTGTAGTGCATGCCGTTGGCGCGCCGCGTTTCCGGGTTCATCGTGCTTTCAAAGACAGCGCCGAAAATCGTCGGGCTGATGCCGCTCCAGTCAAAGTTGAGCGAGCAGTTGTGTAACAGCTTGAATTTCAGATCCTCGGTAAAGGGCGGGATTTCGATTTCCTCGTCCTGAAACAGCCCTCCGTTGACGTACGGGAACGCTTTGAGCCGGGGTTTGAGGTTGACGCTGCGCTGGTCAACGGGCGTGTTGAGAACGGAAAACAGGTCTGCCAGTTCCGCGCCCACGTCTTCCGGCGGCGTGTTTTTGAGGTAGTTGTAAAACTGGTCTTTGACGAACATGTCGGCGTCTTCCGCGTAAAGGCAGAACACCAGCCGAACGCAGAGTTTGTTCAGACTTTTCAGCGTCCTGGGGTCGTCCGGGCGGGGGTACTGTTTGAGCAGCGCGTCGTAGAGTTCCCCGACCAGTTCGCCCGCTTTGATGGACAGCTGGGTTTCTTTATGGACGTCCGTCTGGGTGATGTCGACAATGACCTGCAGGTTCTGAACGTTGTTTTCCAGTTCTTCCAGCTTGAAGACAAGACAGTTGTTTTCCGTCTTGTTCATGTCGTAAAGATGGAATTCCCGAAAATTGCAGACGACAATCCATCTGTTCTTTTGGTCGAACGGGAGCGCGTTGTTGTAACGCAGCGCCTGTTCGTACGGGGTGCAGAACGCGCCGTCGGACTGCCGCTGAGGTTTGGTCAGGTCGACGTCCGCCCCTTTCTGTTCAATCAGAACGCGGGTTGACTTAATCCAGGCGTCGATGAACGTCTGGTGTTTTTGTTTCACCGACTTTTCATACTGGATGAGCGTTTCCGGACGGTCAACGTCCAAAACGTCGCGCAGGAGCGTGTTCCAGAACTCCTGGGTTTCGCTCTTCTCGTTTCCGCGGGTTGACCAGATTTGGATGAAGTTTCGGATTCGTTCTCGTTTTTCGGCGTTCATGGGAGTAAGGCAGTAGGCAGTAGACAGTAGGCAATAGGGAATAGGCAATAGGAAATAGGCGAGCCGGGGTGCGTAATTGCTAATTGCTAATTGAAAATTGCTAATTATCTTCCCCCCACTTCGTCGACCGCGAACGTTTTTTGTCGCTCTGTCTGGCTTTGTTTTCCAGACGACGGCGGATCGACCCGAGCGTCGGCTTGGTGGGGATTCGCTTTTTCGGCGGGACGATAACGACGGCAATGATGTGACGCAATTTAGTCAGGCAGTCCTGCTTGTTTTTGACCTGGTCGCGGGTCAGCTGGCTTTTGACGATGAACTCGCCCTCCTTCGTCCAGAAAGAGGGGTATCGCTGACGAAGCCGTTCGATCGCGTCTGCGTCGAGCGCGCCAATTTCCGTTGGTCGCCAAACAAGCATGACTTTGCTGGAAACTTTGTTGACGTTCTGTCCGCCCGGTCCCGCGCTGCGAACGTAACTGAACTGGAACTGCTCGCCGGGTATGGTCAGGTCTTTGTTGATTACAAGATCCATTTTATCCAACATTAATCCAGGAATCGATGTTTTCAAACGTGTACGGGTCGCGCTGCGGTCGGTCGAACAGGAACGAGCCGTTGGCGACGTCGGCGTTTTCTCCAACGTACTTTTGCTCTTTGGCGTCCCATTCCAGTGACGGCAAATCGTGAACCATCATGATGTTGCCGGTTAAGCCGGTAACGTCCGTATTGAATCCCAGCCAGGCGGGATAGTACGTGTTGACGTTTCCGGTTTTAACGCAGTGGGAGAAGTGAACGTGCTCTCCGCCCTTTTGAGCGATCGGCAGCCCTTTGCCCTTGACGCGGCTGACCATGCAGTACTGCAAGTCGCGTCCAACGTCGATGTCGTTCGGTCCGGGTTCCCAGTTGAGGATTTCCGGCGAGCTGGCTTCCGGTTTGTCGAAGGGCCATTTCGCCAGATACCAGCCCTCGGTTCCTTCCACTTTAATGCCGATGGTGGTGTCGCTCCAGATTCTCATCTTAATGCCGTTGGCAAAGACTGCGTTGATGTCCCAGTTTGGCGCGGTCGTCCAGGCGACGTCGGCGGGTGGGAAATCCTTGATGTTTTCTGTCTTGCCGGGAATTGTGTAACGGGTTTTCGGGTCGTCCGTATTGACGGAGAACTTGACTGGTGGCTGCGCGTCGGAGTTCGCCGCCCAGTAGGCGATGTTGATAAGATGAGCGCCCCAGTCCGGCAGCGTTCCGCCGGCGTAGGAGAAATGGTTGCGCCAGTTGATGTGCAGACGCCCCGGAATGAACGGCAGAATCGGCGCGGGACCTGACCAGAGGTCGTAGTCCAGCGTCGGGGGAATAGGTCGAACATTGAAGTCCATATTGTTGCGAATCCGGTTTCCGTGCGGAAGAAGAACCTTGATGTTTCTCAACTCGCCGATTACCCGGTTTCGACACAGATTGACAACTTTCTGGCAGACGTCGAACGTGCGGAACTCGGACGCGACTTGCAGGACTTTTCCGGTCTCCTGTTGCGTCTGAACGAGTTTCTGTCCCTGACGAATCGTGAGAACGGGTTTCTCTGTAATGACGTGTTTGCCGGCTCTCATGGCAAAGACGGACATCAAAACGTGCCAATGGTCGGGCGTGATAACGTCGATAGCGTCAACGTCTTTCCGGTTGACGACGTCGCGGAAATCCCGTAACGCCGCCACGCTGTAGGACGATCCCGTCTGTTTTGTGTACGTACTGTTGACGAAGTTTTTGACGTCGTTGAGATGAGTTTCGTCCGGGTCGCAGATGGCTACGATCTGCTGTTCCTTGTTTTGTAACATCAGCGGGCAGTTCCAATAGCGGGAATGGTTTCCGCATCCGACGACGCCCATGGTAACGCGTTCGTTGGCGGACACGCCCCCGTCCAGCCCCAGCGCAGACGCTGGAACCGTAACCGGCGCTGCAACCGCCGCTGCGGCGCTCAAGGACAACCCTTTAATAAAATCTCGTCTGGTAAGCGATGACATAGTTATATCTCCGTAAATCTAAAGGTGAAAGTTTAGTTGCGAGTTGCGAGAAAGTTGAGCGGGCTGCTCGCTTTTCTCGCGTATTATTAATATTGTACCCGGTTCGATGAACAAAGTCAACCCCATCGAGTAACGCTTTGCGTAATTCCGCATTCCGAATTCCGAATTATTGAACCGCTACGCGGTTCCAGGTGAAGCGCTTTGCGTGTGTCGTCCTGAAAAAAAGTTGACACAAAAAACTTTTGTTTTCATTTCGATTTATTTTAGCTAGCCTAGGCTAGCTAAAATAAATCGCGTTCCGACGCCCCTAGCTACACACTGAGGGATACTGCGTCTGGCTGATTT
>JAFSMW010000066.1 GCA_017447745.1 Thermoguttaceae bacterium | reverse complement strand
TCAACCAAAAAACCATAAAATGCTGTAAAAGCCAACCTGTAATTAAGTAGACGGCTGATAAACCCGCTATGATGTACGCTGCAATCCGATACGGCTTTTTAAATCTACGCACAATCAAGAAATTTACCAGAAAAATCAATATAAACAATATTGCAAAGAGAATAAAAATTTCGAGCGCATATTCGTTTATAATGCAGTCATCAACATATTTGTCAATCGTCATGATCGCTCCTTAATCCTATTGTACTTGTCCTTTGTAAATCTCGACGACGAGGACGAGCGGAATCGCGTCCAGAATGGACGCCATTTCTATAACCGTCGACTTTAGTCTACGGGCGGCGAAGCCTGCCCCGCCTCCCTAATCGAGTCAGGTCTTTTCTTTCCCTCCCTCACGCCTGGCGTGAGGGAGGGAAAGAAAAGGGTATTTGTCGATATTTTGTTTTGTTATCGTTTCCTTCCCCGGAGGTTGAAACCGCCGGTTATAGAAATGTAACCCCTTCGGGGTAAGGGTAAACGCGCGACCGCGCGTCTAATTTATTACTCTCTTAGCGACCGGGCGGTGGTAAATACCTTTCGTCATACTGTATATGATACTTCTTCAAAAAGCGAATAAACTCGTCTCGCCAACTCTCATGTTTATGATGTTCTTCTTGATTAGCAATGTAGTTTATAATGGTATCACGATCATTAAAGGCATACGTCAAGGCGCAGTAACCTTCAGCCCAACCTTGAAAGTTGGGGAATTTTTCTTTGTTTTCCGGTGTGTTCTGTAACCAGGCGGAAGAAGAACCCTTAACAGCTTTAACAAACTCAGCGATACTAAATTTAGGAGGTATTGAGCAGAACATGTGAACGTGATTCTCAATTCCGCCGATACGCATCAGCGTTCCATTATGTTTCTTTACAATTCCCCAAATATAGGCGTATAACTCTTTTTTGTACGTTGTATTGATTGTCGGTTCGCTGAATTTTGTCCCGAAAATAATATGATAACACAATTGCGTATAACTCATTTTATTACACCAGATACATTTTTGCGGTAAAAAGCTGGAACGTTCATTGAGTCCAGAATGGACGCCATTTCTATAACCGTCGACTTTAGTCTACGGGCGGCGAAGTCATCTCGTCCCCCTAATCGAACCGCCCCTTTTTTTCCGTCCCGGCGCCGCAGGCGCCGGGACGGAAAAAAAGGGTATTTGTCGATATTTTGTTTTGTTGTTGTCTCCTTCCCCGGAGGTTAAAACCGCCGGTTATAGAAATGTAACCCCTTCGGGGTTAGAATGAACGTTGCCGCCTTCCATCTAATTGCGCCCTCATTTCATATTGTTAATCCGCGTTTCCAGGTCCTGGACGCGCTGGAAGTTCATGTATTCCGACAGGAGTTTCATGGTCTTGTCGAACATCTGGTTTATTCTCGCCTGCTGAGCGGGTTCGGCGGTAATGAACCGGGCTTTTTTGGTTTGAAGCTCGCGAATGAAGTCGTCGTTGGATTTCATGTTGCGGATTTCGTTGAGGATTTTTCGGGCTTCCTCTTTGGCGTCCGCCCCGCCCTTTTCCAGCCGGGCTTCGATTCTGGCAATGGCGATTTCCCGCATGATAATCTGGTCGATAATCTCTTCCTGAATTCCCAGCAGAAGCCCTTCCGCCTGAAGGCGCAGGTCGTCGTCTGAAACCGGCGCGGTAATCACGGGCGCAGAGCCGGGCAGAATCGGCAGTTTCGCCAGCAGGGCTTCGCCATTTTTAATTACGTAAACGTGCAGCGGGGAGACGCCGTCCGGCTTGACGACGAATTCGCCGTTGAGGTCTGAATAGCCAACCAGCGCGTTTTCGTTTGTAACGGGGTTGACGCGATAAAGAGCGTACCCGCGCAGGACTTTTTCCTCTTCTTTTTGGGCGACGAGTTTCAAAACGGAACTGCGTTTGGACGGGTGCACCAGTACCGCCAGCGCCTCTACCCTGCCCCGCCGGCGGGCGGAAAGCGCGTTTCTCATGCCGGACTCGATGCGGCAGTACTGCTTGGACGCGGAAGACGCGTCGTCAGCGTCGCCGGTTTGGTCGGTCGTCAGGAAGAACGTCCAATCCACCGGGTTGACTTTTTTCAAGCTCCCGTCGTTCTCGTTGAATCGGATCATCGGATAGAACAGGCGGTCTTTTTCAATCTGGAACAGGTTTTCAGACGGCGTTTTGAGCAGCCCGCCGCGCATACGCAAAACGACGGTGTCTTTTTCGACCGTATCAATTTTGCCGATGGGAGCGAACCCGTCGCGAAGGGCGTCAAAAACGGACTGCGCCAGAGAGCTTGTCAAGCCGCACTGGCGGTCAATAACGCCGTTGACGTAACGCAGCCGGACGTCGAAGTCGCAGACCTGAATCGTCCAGCCGTTGTCCTGAGTGCGAACGGCAAGCAAAAGAACCTTGTCCAGCTTGCTCATCCCGGTTTTATAGACGTCGTCTGCTGTAACGGCGTCTAAATTGGCGAGCATGATCTTTGCCAGCGGCGCCGGCGCAGGGTCGATTGTCGTTTGCCAGAACCCGCCGACGCGGTTGTCGAGAAGGTTTTGAACGTCTGAAAGGAGCTGTTTTTGCGCGGCGTCCGTTGACAGCGCCCCGGAGGGGTCGTCAAAGGCGTAATAGATTTGAACGTTGTACGGCGTCATTTCCCACATCAGTTGGGCGAACGCGGCAGACGTTGAAAACGCTGCGCAAAACAAAGCGGCAAGAGTAAATATCAGTTTACGCATATTTATTTGTTGGCTGGTTGTTCTTCGTTGTTTATCCATTCTTCAATACGCTCGTACAGCGACGTCGGATAGACGTCTTCCGCCTCGATCGTTCCCTGTAACCGGGGATTGACGCCGAAATAGTCTCGAATCTGCCACAGCGGGATAACCGCCGTGTCGTCATAGGAAAGCTGATGGAGCCAACGCAGCGTTTTACCGATTTCTTTCCAGTCGGTCGCCCCGTCCAGCTCGCGCAGCGCCTGAGCGATGTGCGTTGAGCATTTCCCGGACGGCCCCTGATCGCCCAGGATTCTCGGCGCGTCGACAATCGGTTCGTACATGGAAAGCTCAACGTACAGCAGGTCGATTTTATCGGACATCTCAACCGGCTCGCCCGGCGCGAATTCGTACAGTTCAACTTCGATTCCAATGGCTTTATACTGACGAGCGATAATCTGACAGGCGATTCGCGCCGTTTCGTGCGGCGGATAGCCCAGGACAAACTTCTGCTCGAATAAATCCTTCTTCTTTTTCTTCTTTTGATCCGGCTTCTGCTCGGTCTTGGAATTGTCAGCGGCGTCAGACTGTGACGGTTCCGCTGCCGGCGTTTGAGCCTGCGGCTGTTCTGCCGGTTCCGGAGGTTGAACTGGAAGCGGCTTTCCCGCCTTTTTGGCGTCGGCTTCCGCCTGTTTCTTTTGGGCTTTGTCGATTTGCATCATGGCGGACTGCGTCAAGACAAACGCGATGTGCGGATTATACGGACGCGGTTTGATGCTGACGTCGTAGGCGTAACTGAGCGCGTCGCCGCTGGAAATTCCCGGCGAAAACGGACCGCTGACAACCTGACAGCCAACGCGTTCATTTTGTCCAATGAGATGTCGCAAAATGCCTTCCCGGTTCAAGGCGTAAACCAGCGCCCGGCGATACGTGCGGTTGGACAGCAGCAGTTTGCTGCGGTTGGGAACCAGACAATGCACCAGCGGCATGGAGTACGGATAGGCGTGAATGTTTTTGTTGTCGATGGCGGCGGGGACTTCCCACGGGTTGATTCTGTCCAGAACGGCGATTTTCCCGCTTTCGAGGTCTTTGAGCGCCTGGCGTCCGTTGCTGTAGTAGACTTCCGTAATCATGCGCGGCTGTCGTTCCTGAGCGGCGAAATAGTTCTCGTTGAACAGGTACAGCTTCATCTTCGCGCCGACTTTCTCCTGATTCGGCAAGTCGGCGGGCAAGTACGGGCCGTTTGCGCCGGCGTCCGTTTCCGCTCCTGTTAAGCCGGAGGAATAGCACAAAACCGGCGTTTGTAACAACGCCAGCGGGCAGACGTACGCGCGATTGAGCTGGAGCGTAGCTTTTAGCGGTTCAGGAGTCCCTGCTGACTTAAACAGAGCCGCCCATTGCGGAGAATACGTTTCCGACTGCGGGTTTGCCATTTCCAGAGCCGCGGCGGCAATGTCGGCGCCGCGGAGACGGAGGTCGTTATCGCCGGTTCGAGACGCCCAGCGCAAATTGTCGTTCAGTTCAAAGGTCAGATTGCGACCGTAGTTTTGAATTTTGATCTGTCCCAGCGGGGATTCGTACGTTCCCCCTTCCGATCCCGGACCTTTGAACTCGGTCATGAGTCGATACATCAACCGGCGGCTGCGATAAGACGCCCAGTCGTTGATTGCGACGTTGACGCAGTCTGTACAGGGCATCGTAACGCCGACCTGAATGGCGGGATATTTTGTTTTGAGGGTTTCGAGAATCTCCTTGCCGTTTGTGACGCCCTCGCAGGACGGCCAGATTTGTTTCATGCGTTCGCCCGCCAGCGCGGCTGTAACTTTGTCGTTGTTTTGCCAGGCGGCAGTCGCTTCGTCACACGCTTTTTGACACGCGCTGACAAACATCTTGCGCAACTCCAGCCCCGTCGCGTTTTTCGGATACCGGGAAGTCAGGTTTTCCATCATTGCCCGGGCGGACACGTAGTCTTCCGCGTTCCAGTATTCCATCGTCAGCCGCTTGACAATTCCCGCCATGAGTTTTTCGGCTTTGGCGCTTTTGGGATATCTGTCGTATATTTCAAACAGACGCGCCAGACCGACGTCCATTTTTTTCTCTTTGATAAAATAGACTGCTTCATCGTAGTACAGCTGTTCCAGCGCGAGGTCGATCTGCTTGCAGGACGGGTACTCGTCCATGAGGAATTTAATATGGACAAACGATTCCTCGAACTTACCCTGACTGCTCAATTCCATTGCTTTGTCGGCTATCATGTCTTCAAAGAAACGGAACTTTTCAATCGCCAGCCAAACGAGCGTGTACGGCGTTTCCGGTTCAATAGTCAGTTTGATCGGCAGCGGCTTTTTACGAATCGGGTCTTCTTTCGCCGGGGGCGTTCTGAACGGCAGCGGCTGTACTTTGAGAACGGCATGTTCAAACCGCTCCGTCAGCGTGATTTCGTCAAACGGTTCCTGCTGATACAGCGGCAAGGGCTTGGCGTCTTCTTCCTCGGCGGTATTGGAAAGCAGCTCGACAGCCGGCGCAGCGCCTTGGGGTTGTCCGTCGTTTGCCTTGGGCTGAACTGCTGTCAACGGGAGAGCGCCGGGAACGTTAAGCCCCTGCGATTGCAGAAAGCGAATGAAATACTGACGCTTTTCTTCCGGCGTATCGCCCGGCAGAACGGACAAGTCCGTTAAAGAAGCGGGGTCCGCCGTCATGATTTTTTTTATCAACAGCTCTTTTTGCTGCGGAGTTAAAGCGTCAAACTGCTTCTTAAGCGATTCCGGAACAGGGAAAGCGTCTTTAAAAGGCGAAGACGCGTTCGCCTGTTTTTGCTGAAGCTCTTGAATTTGCTGCTGGATTATCTCGCCCTGCGACGGCTTTTTCGTTTGCGAAAACGCTCTATTCTCCGTCGTTATCAAAAGACAACAAGCAGCAAACAACAAAATTATGGAAAATCGTTTCATTATGAATGACGAATAATTATTCAGTTACGAATTTAAATTCAAAAATTTCACCGCTGCGCGACGCGCCAAACCATTTCTCTCCAACTTTGCACGGAGCGACGGACGCTTGAGGCGCCGATTCCGCCCGGCTGACGATTTCGCCGGATTCCAGATTGACAAGAGTTGCCGTTCCGTTAGAAGCGCACAGCAAAGCCGTCGCGCCGTCGAATCCGGGTTCGACCAAAACCGTTCCGACGGAGTCAAGCGTCCAGAGTTCTTTGCCGGACGAATCCAGAGCGGTAACAGTTCCAGCTTTCGACGTCGCCAAAACGACCGTCCCGTTCGACCATAATCCGGTTAACTGAGAGGAATCGACGTCAGCCGCGTCTGCCGTCTTGGCGTTTTGAAGCGTCGATTTATTCAGCACGTTCAAGCCGCCGTTGACAGTAGCAAACAGAACGTTGTCTTGACAAACGACAATGTCTGAACAGACCGGAGAATCCAGACTTGCAGCCGCCTTTTGAGTCAACGCCGCCTTTTGAGCGGCTCCCGTCAGTTCTACAGCGTAAGCTTTAGCGCCGGCGCTGACAACCATTTTGATTTTATCAAACGGTTTCGACAAGACCCAGGAGCATTCTTCGCCAGCGTTCATTTCGATTACCAGCGGGTCGGCTATCGTTTCGCCGTTAACAGGATTGACGATTAAAATCTGACCGTTTTCGAATGGAATCGCAAGGGAATCGCCGATGATCTGCATGTTTCCAGCAATGCGCTGTTTGAAAATAGCCTTTCTGGCAAAACGTAACGGGAAGTTGAGCCGCTGGGCTTCTTCCGGATTGAGAACCAGCAGTTCCTTCATGTTCGTTTTTCCGATACATACGACTACGCCGTTGGGGAATCGCAGAGCCTGCGGAATTCCACCCAGGATGTCGCCAGGTTGAACAGCGCAAATCGGCTTTGTTAAAATCGCGCCGTTTTCCGCTTCTTCTACCGTACAGTTAAACAGACCGCCATATTCGGTGAGAACTTCAAATTTCCCGTCGACGTAATTCAGCGAGCCGACAATCTGATCGTTAATCAGGGACTGCCAGCACATTGCCCCGTCTCTTTCCAGATGGGCGGAAACCAGAACCGGCTGGAGATTTCGAACGTGGAAAATCGTCTTTCCGACGACAATCGGCGGAACGGTCGAAACGCACGGTCCGTTGTACGTCCAGCCGGCTTTCAGACGTCCGGTTGACGACATGATATCGAACATGGTAAACATGTTGTCTGCCTTATACGTCTTGGCGTTGGTTAAGGCGCAGAAAGAAGTCAGATTTTCGTCCGGCTCCTTGTCGGGAGCGAATTGAGCGATGAGCTTAAAGGGAGGTTCTGCCGCCTGAAGTTCGTAGACGTTCATAACTCCTCGACTGGAGCAGATCAGCGCTCGACGTTCGCGAATTAACGGAACTGCATTGATGTGTCCTTTAATCCTGTCGGTCTGAACCGGATCTTGAGCGTACGCGCCTTGAGCGTCCGGCAAAACGGAGAAGAAGCGAACTTCGCTGAAGTTGGCGTCTACGTTGACGGGAACAACCAGAAAATCTCCAATCAACTCTGGCGGAGCGATAACGTCTCCGCGGGAATGACCAAGGTAAATCGTCCGGACGCATTTTTTGTCAGTCGTTGAAATGACGAACAGGTTTGTATGTTCGCCCGGCTGGTATAGCGTTTCGGTTTGGGAATCGAAACAGGCGCCAGCAGTAATATTTTGAGGAAGCTGATAGTATCCGAGCTGTTTTCCAGACACGACGTCCAAAACGTGAATGCGTCCGTTTTTCTGCGATACGAAAATGAAGTTTTGCGTTACCAGCGGGAACGCCGACCCGGCTGCGCCGACTTCGTCCAGATTGAACGACCATTTCAGAGAGCCGTCTTTGCTGCTGCGGCGCTGGATCGTATTGTTTTTGCCCAGCATGACAAAGTCGGATCCGGTAGCGTTGGAAATGTACGTCGGCGGGAAGGAAACCGCCATGAAGTTGACGTTTTCTCCCATAGGACACGTCCATTTGACCTGACCGTCTTTGGCGCTTACGCCGTACAGATCGCGTCCGGGAACGAGCAAAATCTGATCGGCGACGCCGGCGACTTCTTTGTCCTTTGCCGTTTGGATTTGCATCAACAACGCGCTTGGCGTTTGAACCGACGGTTCAGCGTCTGCCGCGGGAACGTCTTTTTCGACAAAAGCGACAGACTGGCTTTCAATGGTTGAAACCTTGAGCGTTTCGTCCAGAACGCGGTTGTCCGTCCGAAGCAGAGGATGCTTTTTCAGACATTCGTCACGCAACGCGTACGCGCCGACGGAGTCGTTTTCCGCAATCTTTTTGTCCATCGCCTCCAGACACGCTTTTAAGTCGTCTTCGCACTTGAGCTTGTCTTCCGCCTGAGAAATCAAGGCGTTAAGATTGGCGGTGAGCGTTTTGGAACGTTTGGATTCCGGCACGTGTTTGTCCAGCAGCGCCTGGGCTTCCTTTGCCGCCGCCAGCTTTTCCGGATCTACATTGGTAAACGCTTCGTTTGCCAGATTTTCAGCGACTTTTGGCAACAGAGCCGCCAATTCCGCCGGGGCTTCAATCGGGAATTCGTTTACTGACGTAATTTGTGACAACGCCGTTTTAACTTCGTTAAGAGAACGCGTCCAGTTTGTCGACCCGTCGACGGCGTTTCGCATTTGAGCCAAACCGCGATGAACTTTTGCCGTTCCGACCTTTTCATGTTTGGGATACGATTTAATAAACTTGTCAAACATTTCAATTGACTGCGTATACGATCCCTGCTGATACGCTTTTTCGGCGTTTTCAAAAGCTTCGTCTCCCGACTGACCGACCAGCGCAAACCAGAGTGCGACTCCGAGAATGCAAAGCCCTAACAGAGTCCCGCCGCCGATAAGCATGAGCTTGGAATCCCACGGGTTTTCCGCCGTCGCTTTCTGCTGTTTTTTGGTTTCCGCTTTGACCTGCTGCTGCGTTTTCGGTTTTACGCCAAAGGCTTTTTGAACGTTGCTGAAAAACTTCGCAATTCCTTTTTTCTTTTTAGGAGCAGACTGCAACACCCCGCCTGACGCTAACGGATCGGAATCCATCGCCGCCGACAACGGGTCGTTTGCAGGCGTTCCCGTTCCGGCATCGCCCATTAAGTCGTCCATGAGAGAGTTACTGCCGCCGCCTGTTAACCCGAGTTCTTCTTCCAGCAAAGACGCTGCTGATTTTTGCGGTTCTGACTTAGGCTGCGGAGCGGGTTTTTGCTGCTCAGCGGGCTTGGACGCCGGCTTTGGTTGCGGCGCGGATTTTGCAGCCGGCTTTTGAATCGGTTTAGGTTGAGCCGCCGGTTTGGGCGCCGGTTTTGGGGCAGAACCGGGATCCGGAGCCAGTCCGAGTTCCTCTTCCAGCGACTTTGTCGACTGCTTGGGAGCGAGCTGCGGCGCGGGTTTGGGCGCTGGCGCCGGCCTGGACTCGGGTTCGTCGTCGATTACCAACGAAAGTTCGTCGTCCTCTTGCTGCTTCTGTTCGACAATGGAATCGAGAATCGCGGTTGCCTGTCGGCGGGTGAGGTACTCTTTTTCAATGAGCAAGTCCGCGACTTTTTCTGCTGGCAGAGATTTTCCTTTCGCTGTCGCCTGTTTGGCTTGAGCCATAAGCTGAGCGATAATCTTTTCTTCGACGAGGTCTTTCCCGGCAAGGATATCTAAAAATTGTTCTGCTGTTTTCATTTGGAATAGTACTTTTTAATAATTAGCAATTTTCAATTAGCAATTAGCAATTGACGCTAAGCGACCAACGGGAGCGGTTATTGGCAATTCGCGAGGCAGCGCGGATTGGGAGCGGCGCCTCGCCGCTACTCATCACTGCTTGTCATAGTCAATTGGACTTTGTTCATGCCGGCAGCGCTGCCGGCGTCAACCGCCCTGACGACGTACTCGTAATCGCAATCGTTATCCGCTTCGATTTTCAAACTGTTGGCTCCGTTTTTGCGCTCTTTGAGTTTGGAAATCAAATCCTGATAGCTGGGAGCTTCAACGCTTTCGACCCAGATTGTATTGTCACGTTCAATTTTGACGACAATCGCGCCGTCGTCCTCGTCCGTTTGGACGATGTTTTGAGCCGTTTCCGCCATCTCCTGAGCGGCGGGAACTTCCAACGCCTTCTGAATGGAATACGACGCCGTTACCATAAAGAAGATCAGAAGCTGGAATGTTACGTCGACCATGGGCGTTAAATCCATTTCCGGCTCTTCCGGCTTGGCGCGTTTAAACGAGACTTTCGTCTCCGACTCGCTTTCCAATTCCAGAGTCGTTTTGCGTTTGGTGTGGATTCGGAATTTATGATGGCATTTCGGACATTCTATCACCTGCCCGACCTGGCTGTCTTCCAAATCCCACGTCGCTTTGCAATGAACGCATTTGAAGTGTTTCATGTTTAATTAGTAATTAGTAATTAGCAATTAGTAATTGGCGCAAAGCGCCCCAATAAGCTACTGCCTATTGCCTACTGCCTACTGCCTCTACTTCACATTATCAACGCCCAGGTACAACTGGACGCCTTCGACTTTTCCGATTGCCGTTGAAATCCGCTTGAGGTCTTTGGCTTTTATGTCTTTTGCCCCCATGAGCATTACTTGCGGAAGCTTTTTGCCTTCCTGGAGCGTCTGTTCAATATATTCCGGAATGCGGGCGGTTTGCTGTTCGCCGTCGGCAATCTTTTCCTGTCCTAAAATAACCAGACAGTCTTTATCCGGTCCCTGCGACTGGGCGGTAATGACAATGCTCTGCTTTTCGCTGACGCCCTGCCCAAATCGGGCTTGAGGCAGCGCGATCTTTGACGCGTTCTGGTTGCCGCAGACAATAAAGAAGATCAACAGCAAAAACGTGATGTCGATCATGGGCGTGATGTCCATTTCCGTATCGTCCCGCAGCGGACGCGGCTTAATCACGGCGGAATTGTCGTCGAGTTCTTCGTCAATTGGATTGGTTTCGTTTTCTGACATTGTATTTAGCGCTTCGCGCTTAGTGGTTAGTGTTTAGTGGTAAGTGGTTAGTGGAAAGTGGGTAGAAAGTGCAACGCTTGCGTCCTTACCACTTACAACTTACCACTTACAACTTTATTGCGTTATGCGACAATTACTAATTCTCTTTCTTCATAGCGTCTTTAAACGTTTCCATAAACCGGGTCATGCCGGAAGAAACGAGGTCTTCCATCTTGCGAATTCGGATGTTGATAGCCGCCAGTGAAATGATCAAAGGAATGGCGATCGTCAAGCCCAACGCGGTAGTAATCAGAGCGAAGGAGATGTCGTTTGCCAACGCGGTCGGGTCGGGAGCGGCTCCGTCGCCGGCTCCAGCCAGTTTGGCGAACGCCGCCATCATACCCAAAACCGTACCGAACAGACCGATCATAGGAGCGGATTTAATAACCGTGTTGACCCAGTTGATTCGGAATTCCAGGTCGGTGAGAATGTCGCGCTGAAAACGTTCGATCAGCAGCCCCTTGACTTTGGCGAACCCGAGCTTGCGGTTTTCAATCGCCAGCAGACACAGCTGCGGCATCGCCTTCGGGTTGGCGTCACAGATTTCGCCGGCGGCGTCGAAGTCGCCTTTTTCCAGCGGTTCGTCCAGTTCGTCGAGAAATTCGTTTTGAGCGTCTTCGTTCTTGAATCGAACTTTCGCGACGCGGTTCCAGACCAGGATAACGCAGAACGCGCCCCAAAGAGCGATGCCAGCCAGGGCGACGTACGTTAAATTACTAATGATTGTGAGTACTTGTTCCATGTTGGTTTTCAGTTTTTGTAAGTTTGTTCAATAACAAAAAATCTGTATCCGTTCCCCTGTTTGAGGATGCCGTATTTGGTTGACTTGACTTTCTTCCCTTGCGCTTTGTCAAGTTCCAGTTTGTACAGAGCCGCCTCCGTTTCAGGAGAAATAAATTTTATAATAATGCCGCTGTGAAGGTCGCCCTTCGCGCCGGCTTTTTGGAGTAGTTCAATGTCGGCTTCCGCCAACCCGACGTTGCGCCAGGTGAGATAATAGCGCTTTTCGTCTTTGGTCGTTCCCGTACGGAGCGCTGGCTTGGCAGACGCCAGATTGGTCGCGTAGACGATAGTCCCGCCATCAAACAGACACCCCAGTTCTATATGGAAGAAGTCCAGCTGACGGGCGTATTCGGTAAGAGAATTCCCACTGTCGAATAGCAGTTCCCAGCGGCGTCCTTTTCCGCCTGTACCGGTTCCGGAACCGTGACCTTTGCCGCGGCCGTCTCCGGTTGACCCGCCTTTGCCGGTAAACTCCGCCTCTGACATGACGGGCGAATCCAGCATCGCGGTACTCGTTGCGACGGCGTCTGCAACAGT
>JAFSMW010000065.1 GCA_017447745.1 Thermoguttaceae bacterium | reverse complement strand
TTAATGCGTTCCGCAACGTCGTTTTCCGTATACCCGATTTTTACCCAGCCGTTATGCCGTTTAATTTCCGGCGTCGTATAGGCGTAAATCATCGGGACGACTCTCTTTGACGTACAAATTGATATTTTAGCCATAATAATATTCTCCTGGTTTGGTTCAGCTCGCGGCGTACCCGGCTCGCGGCAGTCTCTGCCGCATCCGGCGCCGAACGGCGCCGGGCTTCCTCTGCCCCGCGCTGGTTCACGGCGTACCCGGCTCGCGGCAGTCTCTGCCGCACCAATGGCACATTGCCCCGCTGACGCACTATGTGTTTACCGCACGCCCAGCATAACCCGGCGCCGTTCGGCGCCGATGCGGCAGGGGACTGCCGCGAGCCGGCTCCCCATTGTGCCTGCGCGGGGCGCGAGCCGGCTCATCGTTGTGCAACCGCGGGTCATTGCATTGCAGCAGAGGACTGCCGCGAGCCGGCTCATCAAGTTGCGTGCCGGCTCCCCCCTACTCCTGAGACGGGTACTTGATTCTGGCGTGATAGATCGACATGATTGCCAAGACGATGGCGTCCTGAATCGTTTTCAATTCGTTGAACGTCAGCTGGGTTTCGTCAAACTGCCCGTCCTGCAATTTGTCAGCCGTGATGCTTCGCACAAGATCTTCCACCCGTTTGGGCGTTGGCTCTACGAGCGTTCTGCACGCGCTTTCGACGCAGTCCGCCAGCATGAGAATGGCGGTTTCTTTGGTTTGCGGCTTCGGCCCGGGATAGCGGAACATAGATTCGTCAACGTCTTCCGTCATCAGTCGGGCAAGCCCCGTTGAGGACATTTCCGGATTGCTTTCCTCAAGCTTTTTCTTTTGCTCTTCAACCGCTTTGTTATAGAAAAATTTGACCAGCGTCGTGCCGTGGTGCTGTTCGATCATGTCGATAACCTGCTGAGGCAACCCCCATTTATGCGCCAAAACAACGCCGTTTTTAACGTGGTTGATAATAACCAGCGCGCTCATGGACGGCGTCAGATTGGTATGCTGGGAATCGGACACGGTCTTTTGATTCTCGATGAAGTATTCGGGAGTAACGAATTTTCCGATGTCGTGGTACAGCGCGCCGACGCGGCACAGAAGCCCCCACGCTCCAATGGACCGCGCCGCCGCCTCTGAAATGGCCGCAACAAAAGTGGAGTGGTTGTACGTGCTGGGGGCTCGCTGAATGAGTTCCTGCATGAGCGGGTGAGTCGGATTGGACAGTTCCAGCAGCTGCGTATCGGTAATAATCCCGAAATACCACTCTTCAAATGGAATAAGCCCTTGTATGATAAACCCGCCGCCGATAATCCAAAGAGCGGAAAGACCGGCGAATTTCAGCAGTTCCAGATTCATCGGCTGCTGATTGAGAATGTTGCATATCATTGACAGGAAGAACGCTGCAACTGCCGTTCCAAACGAAACGTACATCAGTTTTTTGCGGTCGTAGATGTTGTTCAACGGCAAAATTGATATGCCGATCACGCCGTTAAGATACAGCAGATCCATCAATCCGCCGCCTGAGCCAAGTACGGCAATAATAATCATGCAGGAAGAAAGAAGGAATGCTGACCGACGTCCGAAAGCAATTCCAATGAGCATGGCGTAGATGAACAGCGGCATCGCTTGACCGTTACATCCCAGCGCTGAAAGCTGTTTTGCCGCCCAGACGACAAGAAGGGTGATAATGCAAAGCAGAATCGATTTGTTTTTGTCGTCGAATACTTTGGGAGACTTTTTATACGAAAAATATATACTGGGAATGAAAAACAGACATAGAGCCGCCCACGTTACCGTGAAACGCAGAACCTGATCCCAAATGGATTGTTGCGATTCCCAGGTTTTATATTCCGCTTTAAGAATGTTCCATGTGTTGGAATTGATCTGTTTGCCCGCTTCCGCCAGTTGATTGTTCTTCCGAAAGTTGTTTTTAATAATTTGAACCTTTTCAGCCGCCAGTTCGCCTTCATGGTTGGTCAAATCGGGATCCAGAACCAACGTGGACGGCAAGTACTGCTTGAGCCAATGAAAAATCATGTCCGATTTGTCGTTGGAACCGAATTCCTTTTTGATTTCCTGTTTTATAGAGTTCCAGTCTTGAATGCGAACTTCTTCCGTTTTAAATTTTTTCGGTTCTTCGTTGAGATTGTTGTTGGGAACAATTTTTATTTCGTCGCCCGCATCGTCCTTTTGTTGAAAAATATTCCCCTTGTCTCTTAAAATGCCGCGATCCCAATATGGCTGTAAAATCCGATTAAGCTTATTGTCAAACTGATTGAGATCCTCGTCTTCGTCAAACAACGTTCGTAAAGAATCAAAACAATTTTGAAATTGATTGTCGGAAGCGCTGGTTTTGACGTTTTTACTGTTTTTATCGGTTTTGACGTTTTTGTCGGTTTTATTGATTTTATCAGTTTTGCTGGTTTGAGCGCTGTTTACAGGGACGAAATGAGACAAGAGATCGCGAGAGATTTTACTGTAGTCTTCGGCGCTGTGAATGATCTGTAAATCGTGGTGAAGCTTTTTATACATCGCCATAATTGGAGCGGCGTCATGACGATAAACTTTTATCGCTTGCTGTTTGGCTTGCAGACGCGCCATTTCAATGGACTCTTCGTCGTAGGCGGAAAAATCCACGCGGGAGCAGATGCTGTGCGAAGGCGTATAATAAATCTGATAGAAAAACGCAGGTCGCCAGGATTCGTTGATTAGAGCTATCAAACCAACGAAGAGTATATACTTGAATAGAAGCCAGTTTCTTTCTCCATCAAACAATATGCCCCATATCGTCGCCGATTTATCGACGCCGAAACGGAGAAGACGCTGTTTGCGCGTCCGACTGCTGTTGGACGAACTGGAACTCATGACTTTTCCTCGTAGGCGTCGACAATCTTTTGAACCAGGTGATGGCGGACGATGTCAGCCGTTCCCAGTTCAACCATGGCGATGCCTTTTATTTTTCTCAATCGACGAAGCGCGTCTATCAAACCGCTGGTCGTTTTAGGCGGCAGGTCAATTTGGGAGATGTCCCCGGAAACAACCATTCGAGAATTCTCACCCATTCTCGTTAAAAACATTTTCATCTGGGAAATTGTTGTATTTTGTGCTTCGTCCAGAATTATATAAGCATCGTTGAACGTTCGACCTCTCATGTACGCCAGCGGAATGACTTCTATAATGTCTTCATCCGTCAGACGGCGAACTGTCATCGGGTCCATCATGCCATGAAGAGCGTCGAACAGCGGTCGCAAATACGGATTGATTTTGGCTCTCAGGTCGCCGGGCAGGTATCCCAGGCTTTCGCCCGCCTCAACAGCCGGTCGAACCAACATGATGCGCTCTGCCGACCCCGCTTTCATAGCTGCAACCGCCATCGCTACTGCCAGATACGTTTTTCCGGTTCCAGCTGGACCGTAGCAGAAAGTAATTTCGTGTTTTTGCATCGCTTTGAGAAAGCGCGCCTGCCCTGCGGTCCGAGGTCGAATCCGACGTCCTGTAAAAACCTCTAGCGGTTTAACGTCCGGAGTATTGAAATCCGATTGATCCTCAGAGGTGTCGAACGAAGAGCTTTCTGCCAATTCTGTCTGTGGATTTTGCTTAGCGCTAAGTAAGCAGGAAACGTCGTCGTCGGTCAATTCTGGCTTGACCGACATGGACTTCAAAACGGACGTTGCCTGTTGGACTTGAGCTTCGCTGCCGGAGATGTGAACCTGACCTTGTTCAAACCAAATCCGTACAGAAAGGGCTTCTTCAATACGTCTGACGTATTTATCGCAAGCTCCAAACAGAGACAGTAAAGACTCGTTATTCGGTAGAGTAAACGTTGATTCTGACATAAAGTAGTTTTATCAAACCTTCCACAAAGGGAAATCATTCTCCTTGCATTAGTTTAATATTATAATCAAAAATTTTTCTTTTGCAAGGGCGATAGGTAAAGTTGAGAATTTTGGGGTGGTTTATATGTTAATATAGAAATAGGAAAGATGGGGATACGACCGATAACCAACGAGCGAAAAAGAGACGTTTGGAACGATAAGGCGAGTCACGGGTGTTACCCCGTGGGTATACGACCGATAACCAACGAGCGAAAAAGAGACGTTTGGAGCTAAGCCCTGGAACTCACGTTCCCGGCTCGCCTGTCGCTTTGCGAAATAAACAACTCCTCCCTCCTCACTCCTAACTCCTAACTAAACCGCCGCCCCCCCTTACGTTGCGTTGGAAGGTGAGTATAATATAGTAAATTGAGGGTCAGGCTGGGAGCGTCGTTCGTTTTCGGTTTTGTCCTTTTCCGCTATTTACAATACAGGAGAATACGATGTCAGAATATATCCAGAACATGTTTGGTTACGACGGTCAGACGGTCGTGGTTATCGGCGGAGCTGGCGAGTTGGGCGGAGCGCTGTGCCGCGCGTTCGCTCAGGCGGGCGCGAACGTGGTTGTCGCGGACGTTACCGAGGCGGGCTGCCAGAAACGCGTCGCGGAGCTGGAATCGCTGGGCGGAAAGGCGTTCTGGACGCTTATCGACGTTACAAAACGCGAGTCCATCGTCAACGCTCTGGACGAGGCGAAAAAGCCGACTGGCAGAGTCGACGTCCTGGTCAACGCGGCGGGCGTCAACTTCGCGTCCAAAACTTTTCTGGAACACCCGGAAGAAAAATGGGATTTCGTTATCAATATCAACCTGAAAGGGACGTTCCTGTCCTGCCAGGTATTCGGCGAACACATGGCGGAAAACGGCGGCGGCGCGATCCTCAATTTTGGATCAGTTACGTCCCTGCTCCCGCTGTCGAAGGTTTTCGGATACAGCGCGTCGAAAGCGGCTGTTCTCAACCTGTCCCGCAACATCGCCCAGGACATGGCTCTGAAGAACGTCCGCTGCAATACGATCTGCCCCGGATTCTTCCCGGCTGAACAGAACCGCAAGATTCTCGATCCGGAACGGGTCGACAACATCATGCGCGGCACCCCGATGCGCCGATACGGGAACCCGGACGAACTGGCTGGCGCCGCGCTGCTGCTGTGCTCGCGAAACGCTGCTGGATTCATTACCGGAGCCGTTCTGAGCGTCGACGGCGGCTTTGCTGCGAATTGGTTTTAGTAGGCAATAGGCAGTAGGCAGTAGGCAGTAGTGAACAGGTAAGCGACCAACGGGAGCGAGTTTTGGCAAACGCGCGGCAGCGCGGACTGGGAGCGGCGCCTCGCCGCCGCGAAGCGTAACTCCTCACTCCTCACTCCTCACTTCTAACTTCAAACATGCAATACGTTCGAGACAACATCGCCCAGATGGGCGGATATATTTCTGGCGAACAGCCGCAAAGCGGCGACTTTATCAAGCTCAATACCAACGAGAACCCGTATCCGGCTTCGGAACGGGTTCGCGAGGCGATTGCCAAGGCGGCGCATACGCTCAACCTGTACCCCAACGCGATGGGAACGCCGTTTCGCAAGGCGGCGGCTGAGGTTTTAGGCGTCGACCCGTCCTGGATTATGTGCGGGAACGGGTCGGACGACATCCTGACGATTGTTACTCGCGCCCTGGTCGGCGAGCAGAACAAGCTCCGTCTGCCGTATCCGAGCTATATTCTCTACAAGTCCCTGGCGGAACTGCAAGGGGCGCAGTGGGAAGAGGTGGACTATTCCGCCGACTGGAAAATTACCGACGCGTTCAGCCGACCCGACGGCAACGTCAAACTGTTTTTCCTGCCCAACCCCAACAGTCCTACCGGGACGACGGTTTCGCCGGACGACCTGCTGGCGCTGGCGGACAAGCTGTCCTGCCCGCTGCTAATTGACGAGGCGTATGCGGACTTCAACGAGTTCAACTGTCTGGACCTGGTCAAACAGCGCCCCAATATCATGGTGTCGAGAACGTTCAGCAAATCGTACGCTCTGGCGGGACTGCGGTTCGGGTTCCTCGTTGCGCGTCCGGAACTGATCGAGCAGTTCGTCAAGGTCAAGGACTCATACAACTGCGACGCGCTGTCGATAGCGGCGGCGTCTGCGGCGATTCAGGATCAGGACTGGCTTCGTCAAACCGTAGCGAAAATCAAGGCGACGCGAACGCGCCTGACCGACAAGATGCGCGCGTTGGGTTTTACCGTCCCGGACTCCTCTGCCAACTTTACGTGGAACGTCTATCCCGGCAAACCGCTCAAACCGATTTACGAATACCTCAAAGAGCGTAACATTTTCGTCCGGTACATGGTCTACGACCGCTGGGGCGAAGGGCTTCGCATTTCCGTCGGCACGGACGAGCAGATTGATAAGTGCGTTGACGCTATAGCAGAAGCGTTAAAGAGTTAGGAATGAGGATTTGATTGAAAGGCGGTAACGGAATGAGCGAAGCGAATGAAGTTACGCTTCCGCTAGAACCGCGTTAGCGGTTCAATATTAATAGCCGTGGGTTTTAACCCCATAGGTATCAACTTAAGTGGGCGCAATTATTGTTTGTGATAGTTGTCTTTTATTGAGTCGGTCATATAATAAGGGATCTTTTACACGTGTATTACGTTTGGAATTTTCGAGCATAAACGTGACGGTTTGTTTGAT
>JAFSMW010000064.1 GCA_017447745.1 Thermoguttaceae bacterium | reverse complement strand
TGACAACGGCGGGTCGATGACCAAAGCCGCCCTGTTTGACGAATCAGGAACGCTGATTTCGGTCTGTTCGGAAAAAGTCGAGCTTCTTCACCCGCAGCCGGGCATGGAAGAAGTCGACGGGAATCAGCTTTGGAACAGCAACGTAACAGCGATTCGTTCCGCCATCGAACAAGCCAAAATCGACCCGAAAGAGATCGCCTGCGTTGCGTGCGCCGGGCATGGAAACGGCATGTATCTGGTTGACGACGCCGGCGCGCCGCTGGTCGGAGTTCGATCGACGGACATTCGCGCCAGAGCGTACGTTGACCAATGGGAGCGCGACGGCGTGGTCGACGATCTTATGGACAGGACGACGCAGCGCACTTGGGCGGCTCAGCCCAACGCCCTGCTCCGCTGGTTTGAAGACAATCGCCCGGAAACGCTTCAGCAGGCGAAATGGATGTTTATGGTCAAGGACTTTATTCGATTCAAGCTTACCGGCGAGGCGTACATGGAACTCACCGACGCCTCTGCGACAAGCCTGCTCAACAACCAGACCGCTCAATGGGACGACGACCTGTTACAGACTTGGGGCGTAGAGCAGTATCGGCGTCTGCTGCCGCCGCTGGCGCAAACGACTCAGATTTGCGGGCGCGTAACGCCGTCCGCCGCTCAGGAAACCGGGCTGGCTGTCGGAACGCCGGTTGCCGGCGGAATGTTCGACATCGACGCCGTCGGGCTGGGCGTCGGCATGACCGATCCGACGTCGCTGTGCCTCATCTCCGGGACGTGGGGAAACAATCAGTACATCGCCCCCGCCCCAGTTGTCAGCAAAGACATTTTTATGACAACGCTGTATTCCATTCCCGGATATTATCTCATGCTGGAAGGAAGCGCGACGTCGACCAGCAACCTGGAATGGACGCTTTCCACGTTCTTCAAGGCGGACAAAGAGATTATCGCTCTGAAAAACAGCGGACAGTCCATCTACGACGTTCTCAACGCAGAACTGGCGGCAACGGAGCCGGAAACGAGCGGCGCTCTGTTTTTGCCGTACCTGTACGCCTGCCCCGCCAACCCGGACGGCAAAGGCGTTTTGTTTGGCTTGGACGCCTGGCAGAATCGCGGCGACGTCATGCGCGCCGTTTGCGAGGGCATCGTTTACGCCCATTACTGGCACATAGAACGTCTGCTTAAATTCCGAACCAAGCCCGGCGAGATTCTCCTGGCAGGCGGCGCGGCGAAAAGTCCGATTTGGCGGCAGATGTTTGCCGACGTCTTCCAGACGCCGGTTCGCGTTCCCGACGGCGCGGAATTGGGCGCGTTAGGAGCCGCGATCGCCGCCGCGGTCGCCGTTAGCGCGTTTCCCGACTGCCAGTCCGCCTGTAACGCGTTTGTCAAATTCTCCAGCGTCAACCAGCCGGACGCCTCCAAAGCAGACGTCTACGCGAAAAAGTACGCTCGATTCAAAAAGCTGCTGGAAGTCCTCAATCCCAGTTGGAGCGAACTGCTGTGGAAATAAGGGGGACGTCGCCCCGAAGTTCCCATATACAAATCCGATCATTCCTGACTACGTTTTTCCAAAGGAGAGATTATGCGTTTTAATTTGTCTGTAACACGATTTCTGTTGGTCTTTCTGTTTCTGTTCGTTCTTGCCGCTGGGGCGAGAGCGCAAAACGCGCCGGAGCTTAAGACGCTCAAAAACGCTCGAATTGTAACGATAAACTGTATTATCCGCGTAAATCAAATCGAGTGCGCCCGGAATCGGAACGTAGGTCATGACGAGGCGGCGCTCCATACGCCGGAAGTGATGAAGCGCTTTCGCGACGCCGTAACCGCAGGCATGCCCAACGCGCGAATCACGTGGGCGTTCTCATGGCTGGCTCTGCACGACCAGCGTCCGAACTACGTCAAGCTGCGAGAAATGGCGGTCGAATATCACCGCACGCTGGGCGACGAAATC
Organism: Thermoguttaceae bacterium; assembly: GCA_017447745.1. Classification (GTDB taxonomy): domain Bacteria; phylum Planctomycetota; class Planctomycetia; order Pirellulales; family Thermoguttaceae; genus RUG11551. The sequence continues at coordinate 5,211 of JAFSMW010000064.1, read as the reverse complement.
ACGTTTATTCCCGGCGGGTATTTCGCCCCGATGTACTCTTCCCGCGAACAGGTAAACCGTGACATTCACGAGGCGTTGGAGATTATCCGAAACATGGTCGGCGACGGGTACTGTCCCAAATGCCTCGTTGGCGGATTTCTCGCTGCCAACAATCTGCGGTATCTGGCAGAGGAAGAGGGAATTCACGTCGCGCAGGGAACCATTTGGAGTCAGTACGGAATCGACAACGGCGACGGCGATGGCTCGATCTGCTATCCGTACTATCCAAGCAAGTCGCACGTATGCCGCGCCGCCCAAGGCAAAGAGGATTTCATCGACTGCGTTAATCTGGACGGCTGGACGTGCGATTTCCTCTGCGCTCGCCGGTTCGGCTTTGAGGGCGGATTCAACAGCCGCTTGGGCGTCGGTCCGATTGAAGCGTACGGTCAACGTCTCAAGCCGGACGATGGATTCAAAGAAGTCATGGCAACGACAGCCGTTCATTTCGACGAAAACCTGACGCGAAACGGGTTCGGCTGGGTTACGGTGAACTGGGAACTGAGTCTTGTCAAATCCATGAAAACGGACGCAACGCCGCGGTTGACCCAGTGGCTTGAGACAATTCGCGAACGCTGGCCGGACGCCCAGGTTGTTACAATGGGCGAATTCGGCGAGACGTGGCGCCGCGAGCATCCAACCAACGACGGGTTGAATTACGAGTTCGTCGAACGCGGAACGGGAATCGCCGGGTCCGACGCGAATCTGGAAATCCACTGGTGGATGAACAAGGATTTCCGTCTGGCGTCTCTGCGCGACTGGCAGAAGAACGACGAGCCGATGATTATCGACTTTACCCGATACGACCTCCCCGCCGCGGAACCCGCTGACCCGACGCCCAATAAACCGACTAGAAACTGGAGCTTGGTTAACCGAATCAATCAAAAACATCGCCGCCCGGAAGACAAACCAATTCCGTTTGGAAACCTGACGGAAGAAGAAAAGACGCTGGTAAAGAAATACATTCCGCTAGAGTAGCGAGTTGCGAGTTGCGAGAAGATTTAGCCGCAAAGAACGCAAAGATCGCAAAGAAATAAAAACAGACGCGAAGCGTTCACCTGGAACCGCGTTAGCAGTTCAATATTTCTAGCCGTGGGTTTCAACCCACGGACTAATGAACACGCAAAAAAGAATATCGTCAAACAACCTTTTCCGTCTGTCCTCCTGCAAGGAGGGCGGAAGGAAAAGGAACTGCAACGATTAGATAAACCGGGTTGCGTAATCGCCCGTAAGCCTCACGCCAAGTTCGCAAAGTTCGCGAAGTTTTAAAACTATGCGTTCTTTGCGTTCTTTGCAGCTTAAAAAACCTTATTAAGGAAAGAGTAAGCGACCAACGGGAGCGATTATCGGCAAGCGCGCGGCAGCGCGGACTGGGAGCGGCGCCTCGCCGCCCGTGTGCGGACTGACCTGCGAATAACCGTTGTGTAACTGCTAACTCATGGAACGTCCGTTCTCACCACATACCCGTACGGCGGGAGTTCGTAGTTGAGGTCGGTAAACGTCCCGTTTTGAATCGGCACGAATTGCGGCGAGACTTTGGAATTGACCCAGACTTTAACCGGGTTCTTCGTCGTGTTGACTACAATCAGAGCGTTTTTGTCGCCCAGCTCGCGTCTAAAGGCGAGGACGGAGTCCATCTTGTCGTTTTCCAGCCAGACGATTTTTCCCGCCGTAAAGACGTCGTTTGAGCGCCGCAGCTGCGCCAGGCGCTGAATCAGAGCGGTTCGCGCCTGACCTTGCGGCGTCTGAGCCAAAGACCAATCGACGCACACCGTCGGAGTACTCAGATTGGCTTTCTTCGCCTGAGCGGTATTGCCAAACAGACACTGCGGGCTGACGTCGGCAACCTCCTGACCGCCGTAAAGCATCGGGACGCCGTCCTGAGTAAACAGGAGCGTTAAGACAGCATTGACGCCCTCGAAAGTGTACTCCTTTTCAGGACGATTTAACCGCTTGTCGCTGGCGATGTCGTGGTTGTCGATGTAACGCAGGAACCGCGCGCCCTGCACGTTCTGCGACGCAATCGACAGGCACCGGCTTCTGTAGGCAGACGCCGGCTTGCGTCCGCAAAAGGCGTCGTTGAGCGTTCCGATAAACGCGAAACTGTAGTTGACGTCAAACGCTTCAACCAGAGACTGCTGTTTCGTCCCCTCGTTGATAAACCCGACTTCCGGGTTAATCTTTTCGCACCGTCTGCGGGCTTCCTCCCAGAACGCGACTGGAATGCTGTCGCCAACGTCCATGCGGAACCCGTCCGCCTTGTAATCGCGAACCCACTGTTCCATGTTTTGAATAAGGTACTCGCGCAGTTCCGGCGACTCAAAATTCAGCATCGGGAAATGCCACCTGCCGTTTTTGACCGCGCCGGTTTCGTCACGCTGAACGAAGTCCGGATGGCTTTCAATAAAGACTGCTGTAGGGCCGCAATGGAAAAAGACCATGTCGAGCATAACCCTCATTCCCAGCGCGTGAGCGGCGTTGATAAAGTCCTTGAGATCCTGATTGGTTCCGTATTCCGGGTCGACGTTGTAATAGTCCTTCATACGATACGGATTGCAGGGATTCTCCATTCCAGACGCCTTCTGCCGGCTGCTCCAAAAGTCTTTGTTCATATCGTCGTCTGAAACGAAAACCGGGCACAAATAAACCGCCGTTACCCCCAACTTGGCGATAGATTCGAGTTTCTCTTCAGCCGCCTTGAGCGTTCCCTGTTCGGTAAACCCTCGCAGACTGATTTGATATACAACCCCTTTCGCCAGCCAGTCCGGCGACTTCCGAGCGGTTTTGTCGTGAAACGATTCCGCCGACGCAGCGCCGTTCCAATTCAGCGCACCAGCGGCAATGAGTCCCAACGAAGACGTTTTAATAAAATTTCGACGCGTACAGTTATTCATGTTTGATCCTTTCTTTGTAGTTGCGAGTAGCGAGTTGCGAGAAAATTTCCAAATTCAGTCCTTCGTTGGGACGACGGGCGTTGCGGCGTCAACCGTTCGTGGGAAGTAAACCAACATCGGGCTAAGTCCGCGGTTCGCCCACGAGTAATACGGAATAGCGATGCAGTTGACGTCGCGGGTTGTTACAGTTCCGTTTTCCTCTTGAACGCATTCCTTGAGCGTTCCCTTAACGGTCATAACGCCGTTGAGCAGGTCAGAGCGGAATTCCGTTGACAGCGGAGAGTCGTCTGCAAGGACAAGAGCGTGAAGGCTACTCGGGGCTTTGCCGGTTTCTTTGACGACGCAGTCCTGAGCTTCAATGCAGTAGACAAGCGGGCCGCGCTGAATGCAGGACAGTCCAACGTCCGCCTTGACGCGTTCGTCTGTTACAACCTTGAGCGTTTGCATCGGGAAGTTGAGGGTAAACGAGTCGCCCGCCTTCCACGTTCCGCTGAGAACGAAGTACCCGGGTTCCCGTTTGACGTCTTTGCCGTCTGCGGCGCAAGTCGGCTGTTGGGATTTGTCGAAGTTGATAAATGTGTGCAGACGGTTCCCGTCGACTTCCGGAACCGCTTCTCCGACAGACCAGCCGGGGATTCTCGCCTTGACGGTAAACGCCCCGTCGGTTAAAACGGTAACTTTGACAGAGCCGTCCCACGGGTATTTCGTTTCGACTTTAATCTTGACGTCTGCGGGTTTGCCGTCGACGGTAACGCCTTTCAAAGTCGCCTCGGACTGGGCGTAGAGATTGATATAGACGAAGTCGTCTTTCACGGCGTATATGTATCCCGGCATGGACGGCAGGAACCGTGACAAGTTGCTCGGGCAGCAGGAACAGCCGAACCAGGCGGAACGCTCGCGCCCGTTGGGAGCGTCTAAAACGTTGGGATAAAAATAATGGTCGCCGACAAGGTTGATTCCAGACAGAACGCTGTTGTACAGCGATCGTTCCAGAACGTCGATGTATTTGCTTTCGCCCGTCCAGAGGAACATGCGGTGGTTCCAATACACGTTGGCGATGTTGGCGCACGTCTCGCAGTAGGCTGTGTCATTGGGCAGGATGTAGCTGTCTTCAAACGCTTCCCCGCGGCGGGTTGACCCGACTCCGCCTGTTACATACAGCTTTGTCCCGACGACGTTGTTCCAGATGGCGTTAATCGCCTTGACGTACGATTCGTCGCCGGTCATGGCGGCAACGTCTGCCATTCCGGAATACATGTACCCGGCGCGGACGGCGTGTCCAAACGCCTCCGTCTGCTCGACAACCGGCTGATGATCCTGGTAATGCCGTCCGTACATGGGAAACGTTCTCCCTTCGGAACGTCCGCGCAGGTCGAGAAAGTACTTCGCCTGATCGAGATACTTTTTGTCGCCTGTAACGCGATAGAGCTTAACCAACCCGATCTCGATTTCCTGATGTTCCGGCGGCCAGTTCTGCTTTTTGTCGACGCCGAACGTGTTACAAATCAGATCGGCGTGTTTAATTGCGACGTCGAGGAAGTTCCGCTTTCCGGTCGCAAGATAATGGGCGACGGCGGCTTCATAAAGATGCCCTGCGTTGTACAGCTCGTTCCCGACCGGCTTCGACCACCGTTCCCCCGCACCCGGAGGAGTATAGAGCGGCTTGTACTGCGGATACTTCAGATAAATCGTTCTGGCTGTGTACAGATACCCGTCCTCTTCCTGCGCCCCGGCGATTTTCTCGATAACGGAATCGACGTATTTATCCAGCTCTTCGTTTTTCTCCAGAGCCAGGACGTAAGACGCGCCTTCGATGATTTTGTACACGTCGGAATCGTCATAATAAATGCCTTTGAACGGACCTTGTTCCATGCCGGCGGCGCGGGCGAAGTTGGGAATTCGCGTCGGCTCGCATTTCTGGAAACAGTCTGGAATGGTAACGTCGCGCGCAGCGTCCAACCGCGGACGCCAGAAGCAGTCCGACACGCGAACGTCCGTAAACTTGACGGGCGTTACAGGGTAATCGCATTTCTGATCCGCCCAAACCACCGACGTCAGACAGAAAACCGTTGTCACGGCAACAAAGAGAGTTTTTAAGGATGTCATTTTTAGGGAAGTTTTTTCAAGTTTAGTTTATGAGGGGAAAACCTTTTTTGAAAAAAAGGTTCTTCCCCTCAAACTCCCCTTTCCAAAAAACTTTAGTAAGGGGAGTACAATTGCACAATCGGTGTAAATCCGTCTAATCCGTAAAATCCGTGAACGGACTGAGTATACATAACGC
>JAFSMW010000063.1 GCA_017447745.1 Thermoguttaceae bacterium | reverse complement strand
TTCATGCCCCCCAATTTTGAACGCCCCCCCGTGCCCTTATGTTCAGCCCCCATTGCATTGATTATTATTTTGAAGTAAAATACATATTATATAATTGACTTACCTGCCATATATCCCCCCGCATTCAAACATGAACATAATCAAATTTGCTATAGACAACCCGGTTAAAGTCTGCGTCGGCGTGATTTTAGTCGTGCTTTTCGGGACGATTTGCCTGACGCTGGTTCCAATTCAGCTCATGCCCAACGTTGACCGTCCGATGGTAACTGTTACAACCCGATGGGTGGGGCGTTCTCCGGAGGAAGTGGAACTCTCTATTATTATGGAGCAGGAAAAGCGGCTCAAGACGCTGCAGGGGCTGTACGAAATGCGGTCGGTCGCGTCGCTGGGACAGGCGCAGATCACGCTGGAATTCAACGTCGGGTTCAACATGTCCCGCGCCGTTCAGGAGGCGTCCAACCGCTTGAACGAAGTCCCGTCGTACCCGGAGGACGTCGACAAGCCGGTTATTCGTCTTTCCAGCGCCGAAACCGACGAACCGGTCGTCATGTTTGAAATGTACACGACCGCCAACGACCCTCACTTTGACATCTCGGAATTCTACAACTACGCTGACCGCTATATTAAACCAGCTCTGGAAAACATCAAAGGCGTTTCGGAAGTAACCATTCACGGCGGGCGAGAGCAGGAAGTCCAGATTCGATTCAATCCGGAAACGCTGGCGCGGGCGGGCATCACTATCGACCAGATGCAGGCGGCGCTGCGGTCGGACAACGTCAACGAGTCCGCCGGCGACGTTAGCAGCGGACGTCTCGACGTCCGAATGCGCGTTCTGGGACGATTCAACAACCTTGAGCCGATACGCCAGACGGTTATCAAGTACGAAGACGGGATTCCCATTCGCGTTCAGGACGTCGCCGAAGTCTACCTGACGGTCAAAAAGCGAACGGCGTTTTCCCAGTTCCGGGGTCAGCCGTGCATGGGCTTGCAGGTTCTGCGAGAGTCCGACGCCAACGTGCTGGAAGTTACTCGCGCCGTCAAAAAGCGCATGGACGAGCTTCAAGCCGAGGGCGGATTGATGAGAATGTACAAAAACGACCGCTATAAAATTCGGGCGTCCATGTTCTACGACGATGGCACGTACATCGAACAGGCGATCGCGCTGGTTCGTGACAACATGTTCACCGGCGGCATTCTCGCAATGCTGGTTTTGCTCTTCTTCCTGCGCTCCGTTCGACCGACGCTGATTATTTCGCTCGCGATTCCCATTTCCATTTTCGGGACGTTTATCGTTATCCAAATGACGGGAAAAACCATCAACGTCATTTCGCTTGCCGGGCTGACGTTTGCCATTGGAATGGTTATCGACAACTCAATTGTCGTTCTGGAAAACATCGACCGGCACCTTCACATGGGCAAGACGCCGCGCCAGGCGGCTTACGATGGTACGACGGAAGTCTGGGGGGCGATTCTGTCCTCAACGCTGACAACCGTCGCGGTCTTTGCGCCCGTTCTGACCATTCAGGAAGAAAGCGGCATGATCTTCGCCGACATTGCCATTGCGATTTCCGGGGCGATTATCCTGTCGCTGTTCGTCTCGATTTTCGTCATTCCGCCGTGCTGCGCCGTGATTCTCAAACCAACGTCTGAAAAGAAAAACCCGGTCGTCAAGGCGGCGAAATCCCTCTTTGGGCTTGCTCCGCTGGGCGGATGGCTGACAAATAAATTCTCATCGCTGACGTACGCGCTGATGGAACGGTCGCTGGCAAGCGCATGGACGCGAATCGTTCTTGTCGCCGGGCTGACCCTGGCGTCGCTGTGGGCGTCGATCTCGCTCATGCCGCCGGCAAGTTACTTGCCCCAGGGCAACAAAAACATGGTCAACGGCATGATGAACACCCCGCCGGGGTACTCGCTGTCACAGAACTACATCATCGGCAGATACATCATGGAAAAGATTCGTCCGTTCTGGGAAGCCGAGACTTACGAGGAAACCGACAAAATCCTTCAGGAAAAGCCCATCTACGACTTCAAAACCGGAGAGCGGATCAAACGCGTCCCGCCGGTCAAAGACTTCTTTATGGTTATTTCGCCGACCAACTCTTTTATGATGTCGACCAGCAAAGACCAGGATCATCCGGCGCTGCTCCTGCCGCTACTCAACGACGCCATGAACGACATTCCCGGCGCGTTCGGTTCCGCCATGCAGCGACCCGTTTTCGGCAGAGGCATGGGATCCAACCAAATCAGCATTGAAGTTATCGGACCGAACATGGATCGTCTGCGGTATTCCGCCGCCAACCTTCAGAAAAAGCTCGAAGAGAAGTACACCAAAGCCGGCGTGAGAACCCAGCCCAACAACTACGTTTTATGCGGTCCGGAACTGCAATTGAAAATCAACCAGATTCGCGCCAAAGAACTGGGGATATCCTCGCAGACGCTTGCCAACATCGGGCGAGCGATGGTTGAAGGACTCATGTGCGGCGACTTCGACAACGAAGGCGACAACATCGACATTACCCTCATTCGGGACCCCGACCTGCCGCTTGACCCGGATTCCATCGGAGCGATTCCTATTTATATTAAGGACTCCGACGGGCAGGGCAAGGTCTTACCGTTCTCCCAAATTACAGACTTCGTTCCCGCTGAGGCGTCGCAGCAGATTCGACGTCTGGCTCAGGAAAGAAACGTGACGCTTCGCGTCTTCCCGCCGCAGGAAGTCGCTCTGGAACAGGCGCTGGCGGACATCGACCAGATTGTCAAACAGTGCCGAACCGAAGGAGGAATTGCGCCGGACGTCATTATTCGCCCGTCTGGAAGCGCCGATAAACTCGCCCAGACCCGGGAAGCCATGATCGGCAAATGGACGGGATTCAACTGGGAATCGTTCTTCTCGATTCTAACCGGACGCTTTGCGCTGTCCTTATTAATAACGTATCTGCTCATGGCGGCTCTGTTCGAGAACTGGATTTACCCGTTCGTCATTCTTTTCAGCGTCCCGCTGGCTATGGCGGGCGGGTTCATGGGCTTGGCGTGGATGCACTGGCGCATTCCGACCCAGCAAATGGACACGCTCTCCATGCTGGGGTTTGTTATCTTGATTGGCGTCGTCGTCAACAACGCGATTTTAATTGTCCATCAAGCCCTCAACTTTATGAGAGGGCGAGGCGAGAGCGAATCCGACGTCATTGAAAAAATGCCGCCGCGAAAAGCGATTGCAGAATCCGTCAGAACGCGTATTCGCCCCATTTTCATGACAAGCTGCACAAGCGTTTTCGGCATGCTGCCGTTGGTTCTGTCGCCCGGCTCCGGGTCAGAACTCTACTGCGGACTAGGCGCCGTCGTCCTCGGCGGGTTGGCGATTTCGTCAATTTTCACGCTCACCGTCGTTCCGCTGCTGATGAGCCTCGTTATCGACTTTATGTCACTTTTCCAGAGGAAATCAGACGCCAGCGCGGAAGAGGACAGTTCAGAAGCGGAGTCAGTTTAACGATTATTTCAAATAGATAAATTTGCCTTATTGAATGTCAAAGTAGGCAAGATAGAGTATTTAGCAAGAAAATTTTTCAAAAATCCGAGAGTTTTTTAGAAAAAAATTAAAGATTTTCAAAAAAATTTTTCAAAATTGCTTGATGTTTTCAAAATGTTAGATTATACTTTTAACTAATAGGATATAAAAAGAAATTCTGTAGATTGCCAATTTATGGCGATCGCAGGGATTTTATAAACACTAAAACCATTTATCGCCTTATAGGAAATAAGGACATAAACCATGAAAACAACCCGCACGACTGTTTTCCTTTCATTTGCCATTTTGGCTTCCTTCCTGTTTGCATCGTCCGCATTTGCAGACATCACCTATACCACAGCTCCGGATGGCGATCTTATCACCGGAACCGGCGATGGCGGCGTTGGCAACGTTACGTTTAACATCACAGGAACAAATCCCGTTGACTACGAAGGAGTTATTAGCGGCGCTGGCAGCATTACCAAAACCGGAAATGGCGAACTGGTTCTTAGAGGTACATCTTCCGATTATTCCGGCGCAGTAAACGTCAATACAGGCACATTGACGCTCGCAGCGTCTGGCGCTTTGGCTGGGTCAGTATCAATTAATAATGAATCAATTTTCAAATGCGGCGCTACCTATTCCGGAATTGCCAATTTAACAGTCAACGGCGGGACCTTTGTGGTTGGTGAGTCTACCGATACTGCTGGCAATTACCTTTCAGACTTTACTCTTTCCAGCGGATACGTTGAATTCGACGTCAACACATTCGTTTCCGGCGCAACAGGCGAAGATTTGCAATTGGACTATTTATATGTCAATAACGGCGTATTAAATAACGGAGCTATCAGTTTATGGTTTAGAAATAATGACGAAATGTCGTGGCACGACGGCGCGCCGACTGAAGGCTATCCAATTATCGACGCCGGCGCCAGCTTGGAGTTCAATGAAAACGCCATTAAAATTTACGCCGATGGTCAACAGACGGACAACTGGTATCTGTCTAAAGTAGGCAACAGTATTTATCTGAAACCGAAAAGCTCTTCTGGTGGTGGTGACGATGACGATCCGTGGTATTACGCTAATAGTCAAACAGACTTGTCCCGTAATGTTTGGGAAATGGATAAGAATCCCAAAATCGGCGTCAAGTTTCCTGAAGGCAACCTTAATACCGCTGAGTTTGGTACAGCAGACAATCCCAAAACTATCGTCATGACCAAAAACGGCGATGGCTCTTTCACACAGGGCGAATACCAGATTGCCGAAGGTAAGACATTAACAATCTACGCTACAATTTCCGGCGACGCAGACTTGCTGAAAACTGGCGCCGGTACGCTGATTCTTTACGGTCGCAATGAATATACTGGTGAAACAACTATCACAGAGGGTACGCTTACGTTAGGAACAGCAGCTTCTGGCAACTTGGCAGGAACGCTCAAACCTGGCTCTGTTATTACCGTTGACGGAGCGTTAAACATGAATGACAGCAGTAAAGCTAAAGCCATCCTTAGCGGTCAGGGCGACGTATTTGCCTGGGGAGCCAACGCTCCTGCCAAAATCAGCCTGATTAACGGCGGCATCCTCCAAAACGATGGCGACAACTCTCACTCCACAATGGGCGCCGTTATCGAAATGAACAACGGCATTATTCAAACGAAAACCGAGGGAGCTGCGGGCACGAGCGGCGTTGGCAGTTACATTATGGACAACGCTATCCATGTTATTGGCGGTCAGAACAACGCTATCAATCTCAATGAATTCTCAATTCGTCATCTGGACGGAACAAGGTACGCAGACGGAGAAGACGCTGGTTACTTTGTCATTGCCGAAGGCGCCAAGTTGACAATCAACGCCAAGATGGACAGCTATGGCGGCGTTACTAACCTTCCAATTGTCAAAACCGGAAAGGGAGAATTGGAGCTTACAAAGCGCAATGAAAATATTAAAAGCAATTTTATTATTAAAGAAGGAACGGTTATTGGAAATTCTCCAAACAATGGCAGCAGTACATTTGGATACGGAACTTTGATTATTGAAGACGGCGCTTTGCTGGAATGCCATCAGTCTAATCAATTCGGTTACGGCGGTTCCGTTCAGGAAAACATTGTCATCCGCGGAACGCTTAAACCTAGTACGAACACACACATGCACAACGTTACGCTGGAAAGCGGTACGATTGATGACGTTTACTCTACGCAAACCGGTGAAGGCGAAGGATTGAACTTCTATAATCGTACAGCTACAATTACTTCGACTGGAACGTCTGTCATTAAACCCAAAATGTCAAATGGCGGCAGCATTACTTTCAACGTAACTGACGGTGAATTGACGGTTTCTGGAAATAATAACTTGTCTGCTCCAATGGTCAAGACCGGCGCGGGAACGTTGAAATTGACAAACGCTAATACAAGTACCGGCGCGTACACGATTCAAGAAGGCGTTGTCGTTGCTGGCAATGCAGTCGCGTTAGGAACCGGCGCGGTAACAATCGGCAGTTCCGATAACGCCGTCGGTCAGCTTACCATTGGCGCGTCGTCCACAGAAGCTTTAGACCTGACAGTCGGCGGACTGGTTACGCTCGACGGCGGTCAAATCAACTTCGATTTTACTGCTGATAACACGTTCGACACGCTTACTGCCTCGAACGGATTCACGTTTACAACGGGTACTTTCAATCTCAACTTTGCTCAGGGAACAGAAGCGACCTGGTATCAAAACGCTCCTGAAGAAGGTTACAAAATTGTTTCGATTACCGGCGGATCTTATACCGGAGACGCAGACTTGTCTGCTTTCCTTTCCGGCAGAACGGAACCGTGGACGTTGACTGCAACATCCGACGGTATTTATCTTGGTCAAGCAGATGATCCGGGTTCCTTGTACTGGAATCCGATTACCGACGATGGACAGAACTGGCCAATCGATGGAACCAACAAGATCGGCGTCAAGTATACCGAAGACGACGTTAAAACCGCGTCTCACGATGAAAACATCACGCTGGATTCAGACGGCGTTTTCATCATTGGCGACGAATATGCTTTTGAACAGGTTGGTCCGATTTCCGGCGACGGCGACTTGACCAAGACCGAAGGCGGCAAGCTCACGCTTTCCGGCGACAACACTTACACTGGAGATACTATCGTTTCCGGCGGAACGTTGGAATTGAACAAGGACAACGCCATTGCGACGTCCGGCAACGTTACCAACAACGCGACAATCGAATCTACTGGCGATCAGACTCTCAATAATCTGTCTGGAACCAATTCGGAAGCCGAGCTTAACGCGAATGGTGGAACTTTGTTGCTCAACAACAGTTCTGATACCCAGTATAAGGGAACGATCAACGGAAGCGCAAAGGTTAAGAAGACTGGTCTTGGCTCTCTGCTCTTTACAGGTGAAAACACCTATGAAGGCGGAACCGAAATCGAAGCAGGATCTCTTGTCCTTTTAACGGACGAAGATTCCAACGGAACCGCTGGCGTTGGTCCGATTGAAATTGGACAGAACGGCGAATTGGTCTACAACGTTGCCGCTGGACAGGTCAAAGAAATCGAAAACAAGATTACCGGCGCTGGTACAATCACTAAGACCGGAGCGGGAACGCTCAAGGGTAACTCAGAGAATACGCCGATGCAAGCTGGCACGTTCAACGTAGAGCAGGGTAGACTTGACCTGATGGGCGAATTCTCCGGCGATTTGAACGTCGGTCCGTTGGACGAAGACGGCAACGAAGTCGGCGATAAAGTCGCTGTCTTCTCTCCGGGCAACTCAGTTGGCGAACTTACCGTTTACGGCGACGTCAACATCGACGCTGGAGCAACTGGCTTGTTTGAATTCAGCGCATTTGCCGATCCGTTAACCCGCGCTTTCGACAGACTGATTATTCCTGGAAACGATAATTCATTCACGCTTGAAGATGGCGCCACTATTGAACTCTCGTTCTTAAACAGCGGCGATGCATACGCCTGGGCGGCTGACGGCGCAACTTACCAGTTGGTTTCAGACCCGGGATTCGCTGATGGCGATTACAATTCCATGCTGGCGAACTACAAGGACTTCTTCGATTTGGTCGGACAAAACGGCGATGGTCTTTACCTTATTGGTCGCGGTCCAGAAGCGCCGAAGGACACTCCGGAACCGTCCACCTGGGCGCTGCTGCTCCTCGGCGTTGCCGGTCTGTGCTGGCTGAGACGTCAGAAGAAAATAGGCGAGGCACGGGTGTAAACCCGTGGGTGTGAGCAAAGCGAACGTAGTGCAACAGCTAAACGTCGTTTTCATAAGAATATAGTTGAGAACAACTGTAAAAGTAGTTCGTGCAAATTTGTACGAACTACTTTTATTTTAAAACTACAGCTTATTATATGAAAAAAGAAGCGAATTCGAACGCCCAGCGTTACTGGCGCGAATAAGCGTTTTCGATATTCGCGGCAAGTCTGGTAATGAAAGCGACGTCAAGCCGTCGCACTCCAAAAATTTCCCTCCGATACCTTTACAAATATAAATCAATAGCTATAATTAGAATAACAATGAGCGTATGAACCGTAAATCGAAAAATCATTTTCCTCAGCGCTCATAATCCAGAATCTTAACACATCATATTTTAAGCCATGGATCCAAAACCTTTAAAATTCTTTGAAGACCTGCTTTCCACGCCCAGCCCGTCTGGATACGAACAGGCAATTCAAGACGTTATCCGCAAGTACGCCAAGACGTTTGCCGACACCGTAACGACAGACTATCACGGCAACGTCATCGCCTCCAAAAACCCGGACGCGCCCATTCGCGTCATGCTTGCCGGGCACTGCGACCAGATCGGTCTTTCCGTTCAGTACATTGACGCTGAGGGCTTCCTTTACGTTATTCCGCTGGGCGGCTGGGACATGGTCGTTCTGGTTGGACAGAAAGTTCTCGTCTGGACGAAATCCGGCCCCATCAACGGCGTAATTGGCCGCAAGCCGATTCACCTTCTCAGCCCTGACGACCGCAAGAAGGTTCCGGAAATTACCGACCTTTGGGTCGATATCGGAGCGAAAAGCAAGGAAGAAGCGGAAGCTCTGGTCAACGTCGGCGACGCTATTACTGTCGAACTGGGACACCGCATGCTTCGCAACAACTTCATTTCCGCGCCCGCCATGGACGACAAGTCCGGCGCGTGGGTTGTCATGGAAGCCCTTCGCCGAACAAATTCCAAAAAGCTCAAGTGCGCCGTCTTTTCCGTCGCGACCGTTCAGGAAGAAGTCGGACTTCGCGGAGCCATGTCCAGCGCCTACGACGTCAACCCGGACATCGGCATTGCCGTTGACGTTACGTTCTCGACCGACTGCCCGACTATCGACAAAAAAGCCCGCGGCGAAGTCGCCGTTGGAGCTGGTCCGACAATTACCCGCGGTCCCAACATGAACCCGCGCGTTGTCGAACAGCTGCGTCAAATTGCGGCAAAGAACAACATTCCGGTTCAGTGGGAAGCCTCCGGACGTCCGCCAGGAACCGACGCTGCCGCTATTCAGGTTGCTCGAGGCGCGTGCGCTTCCGCCCTGGTCAGCATTCCTAACCGGTACATGCACACGCCGGTTGAAATCGTCTCGCTGGACGACATGGACAACGCCGCCAATCTGCTGGCGCGATTCCTGGAATCCGTCAAAGCGAAAGAGGATTACATTCCGTAATGCGAGCCGGGGTGCGTTAGCCCCCGGAAAAAAGCTCACGCGAAGTTCGCAAAGTTCGCCAAGTTTTAAATACTATGCGTTCTTTGCGTTCTTTGCGGCTAAATTTGCGCGATCTATTGAGATTTTATTTATCGTGTTAAAAAAACAGACAGGCGCAACGCCTGCTTTTTTTGTTTCTCTCTGTTACATCTTTTCAAATCTTGTCCAAGAAATAAAAAAGGGAACCCAAAAACTTATTAACACAGCAATGAGAAGATTGCTTGATTCTCATTGTCATGATTATCCAATCGTTCCAGGGGGGGTAATAATCGGATAAGCTTTGGATTCCCGGGGGAGGAATGATTTATTGTATTTTGAAAAGGATTGTGAAAAGCTGTTTGATGAGTTTACAAATCGGATAAGTTTACAAATCTCAAAAACAGGAAATAAAACACGAAAACAAGGAAACCGATGTTACAATGACAAGTTTCTATCCTACGACCACATCTGTCATGGCAGCCATAACGCGATTTTTGGTAACCTCTGGAACCGGTTCAACGCCAACGATTTTTTCTCCGTTATGTTCGCACCAGGCTTGAAGAACGTCTTCCGGCATGACTGCTAATAACGCCGCCGTTGTAATAACCTTTCGGGCAAAAGCGCGAGCGTCTTCCTGACTGCACCCCATTTGCTCTGCTTGAAATACGACTTGAGCATAATTCATCATGGCATAACCTCCTGTTGTCTGTGCATTGCTGAAATTTGAACAAGTAATCCTTTCTGACTAGTACTACATGAATTATAACCAATTCACCCAAAATATCAATAGAGTTTTCCTGTTTTTCGGAAAGAAAATAAATAAAATTTTGAATAATTTTTTCGGAATCCGCAAAGTTTATCAATCTTAACACTACTTGTTTTATCTGATTATCCCATATTATTACAGTGAATAAAAACTAAAGCGCCGCTACGGAAAAGAATCAATAATAAAAAAAGAACGCAGACAAATAGTCTGCGTTCTGATCTGAACGGCGTTGTTTATTACTTCAAATAAGCTGTTATCGTCGGTTTTCTGCGTCTTTGATATTCATTTTAGGAACTTCCAAAAACGGCTTTAAGTTGGAATCCTTCGTTGACCAGTTAAGCATCAACGGAGCAGGGCTGATATCCGGCTGATTCAATTCAGGGGCATCCCATGGGATCTCGGTTTCAAGTCCGTCTTCATTAAAGAACTTGACGTTAGCGTTGGGAGCGGCGTAAAACCGTGGATTGAACATGCTAACGCTCATTGTATAATTCCTTCCACGATCCGGTCGAATGGTGGAAACGCGCTGTCGCCAGGAACGGGGCTGAGCGTTCTTCTCCTCAGCTCTAGAATTGGCGTACGAGGATGTAAACAACCGGGTTCCATTTTTCCCTTCAAGTTGTTCTCGAGCTTTGTCCCATTTAACGGAATTGTCCGCTTTCGGTTCCGGGGCAAGGCGCCATAAATCCACAAAATATTTAGAATCAAATGAAACACGGCGAGGATTGATAAACTGAAACTTTTGATACCCCATCTCGTCGATAACGCTGCTGTCAGTCGGCTCCATTCGTGAAAAATCGGCATTGAAAGGATCTGCGCTGCGCGAATCGCTTCCAATAATCCCGGAATTAAAAATATGCTGAACCAGTTCTTCGGCAGTCAAGACGTTTTGAGTTACAACGCCATCATTCCGACATTGAGCCGAAACTGTTACACTCAACGAGTTCAACCCTAAAACAGCTAGCAGTATTAAAATATAATCAATCCGTTTCATGATAAGGCAGTAGGCAATAGGCAGTAGTTTGATGATAGGTTGAGTCAATTGCTAATTGCAAATTGCTAATTATTCGAACAGCGCGTCGACATATTCATCGGCATTGAACAGGGCGAAGTCTTCCGCTTTCTCGCCCAGTCCGATAAACTTAACCGGCAAGTTCATTTCCTGGCGAATTGCCGCGGCAACGCCGCCTTTGGCAGTCCCGTCCAGCTTGGCAAGAATCAAGCCTGAACATTGAACCGCTTCGGAAAAATGTTTTGCCTGGGACAATCCGTTTTGACCTGTAACAGCGTCGATCACCAGCAGGGTTTCATGCGGAGCGTCTGGAATAATCTTGCTGATTACCCGTCGAATCTTTTCCAGTTCTTTCATCAAATTGGTTTGAGTCTGGAGACGCCCTGCGGTGTCGATAATACAAACGTCAACGCCTTTTTCGACAGCGGCGGCAGTAGCGCGATGTGCGACCGATGCGGGATCGGAATTAGCGGCGCCGGTAACAATATCCGCGCCCAATCGTTCCGCCCAAACAGTGAGCTGTTCAACCGCCGCAGCGCGAAACGTATCAGCCGCGCCCAGCAGGACGCTTTTTCCCTGATTACGAAGCATGTACGTCAGCTTGGCGATGGACGTCGTCTTTCCGCACCCGTTGACGCCGCAGAACATAATTACCGTCGGACCTTTTTCCGCGTAAGAAATCGGCGATTCCGGCTGACGCATGAGTTCTTTCAAACCCTTTTTGATGTGTTCTACGATATCCGTCATTTGAACAACGCGCCCGCGATAGTTTACGCGAATATCGTCTACCATCTTTTGGGCGGCGGCGGTTCCCATATCAGTGCGAATCAGCTTGGCGAAAAGCTCTTCCAGGAACTCTTCGTCGATCAGACGCCCTTCTGACTTAAACAGGTCGCGAATGTCGGTGTTTAATAACTGCTGAGTCTTTTTCAGACCCTGTCGAATAAGATCAAAAAATCCCATGGTTTATTTACGTTTTCTACACGGCTGACAAAATGCGCCAGCCTTCTACTTTATGTAATCGTCAAAATTGATAAATTTATTGAACGTCCGCAACTGCAATGGCTTCTTTTAATAATATCCGCCCTTCATAGAGGGAGCGACCGATAATCGCGCCAGCCATTCCCGTCCGTTTGAGGCGAGAGACGTCGTCGAGCGTCGTAACGCCGCCCGAGGCGACAACGGGAACGTCTAACGCCGCCTGCATAGCAGCCATCGCGGGGACGTTTGGTCCTTTCATCATGCCATCGGTTGCGATGTCCGTATAGACAATTGCCGCCAGCGGCAGCGCCGCATATTTCTTCGCCAGGACGATAGCGTCGATGGAACTGGTTTCCAGCCAGCCGTCAGTGGCGACCAGCCCATTCCGAGCGTCGATTCCCAGAACCAGCTTTCCCGGAAACTTGCGGCACATTTCAGCAAACCATTCCGGCTGCTTGATTGCCAGAGTCCCGATAACGGCGCGAGTCAGACCAGCGTCGAACAGTTCCGACAAAACCGACTCTTCTCGAATCCCGCCGCCCAATTCGCAGGGAATGTCGACAGCCTGAAGAATCGCCTTGACGGACGGCATGTTGACAGGCTTGCCGTCTTTCGCCCCGTCGAGGTCAACCAGATGCAAATGACGTCCGCCCTGAGACGCCCATTTCTGAGCCATCTCAGCAGGGTTGGCGCCAAATACGGTTTGCTTGTTGTAATCGCCCTGTTGAAGTCGAACGCACTGTCCGCCGCGTAAATCTATAGCCGGCCAAATTTCCATACGTGTTAATAGTTCTATACGTTCCTCAATTATTACAAATTGGTAAAAGGGAACATAGTATTATAATATAATAAACAACAATTTGCTCAAAGCAAACAACCGATACATTTTCTGTATTATAGCGCTAAACACGGTTTATTTCAAGAGATTTCACTTGTTTTTTTAGAAATATTTTGAGAAGATTTGGACAGTCTGATTCGTCAACCATCGTTTAAAACCCGCTGCTAATGAAGCGAATTTTAGGCGAGCCACGGGTGGGTGTGAGCGAAGCGAACAAAAAATGGAAGACAGTCCACTACAACCGCGTTAGCGGTTGAATTTTAATAGCAGTGGGGGAAACCCACAGATAAAGAGGAATAAAATAAAAAAGAATCGTCAAACACAATTTTTCTCTCGCTCCCATATTTTATGGGGGCGAGAGAAAAAGATACTGAAACGATTGATGATGCGGCGGAAGCCTCCCAAAAATCTCGAGAAGGTTTGCCCCGCTGACAACCTTTAGCCGCAGCCGAAAACGCTTCTGGATCGCGGACGTAAGTCCGCAAAAGAAAAAAGGCGAGATTTGCTCGCGATCCAAGGGCAGTAACGGCTTCGGCGTTTGCTTTCTAGCGGGACGATGGACAAGGCGGCGTCAAGCCGCCGCATTCCCCACGCAAGCGGCTGCTCAATGATTTAAGCGTAACTACGTTCGCTTCAGCGGTTGGCAAAATCAATGTGGTATTGTAATTCCCGCATTTCGGTTCGCCTGACGGCGAACTGCGTAATTCCGCTCGTTTCACTCGCTCCATTACCGCCTTTCATCGTCTCGCCTGTCTCGTCTTTTTTGGAACTCTAGCTAAACAATGCCCAATAACGCGAATTTGTCAGTCCTTCTATATGTATCGTTTTTTTATTTAGAGAAATCGTTTTTTTAGGACGATATAGTCAATAGGAGGGTTTGTAATTTGAAAATACAGATTAAAATAGAAAGAGTATTAAATGAGATTTACAGAATAGAATATTCCCCTCCCAAGACACAATATTATGTCGTTAAACTTTCAGGAATGGTTTCCCCTGTCGACGTCCGTCCCTCCGCTTCCTGGCGGAGCGTCAGAATCAGTTCGCACCCCGTCGTTAAAATTGCTGCACCCGTTACCGTACGGCGCGTCCCTGCAGGAAGACGGCGTGCAGTTTTCGGTCTTTAGCCGCCATGCGGAATCTATCAGCCTGCTGCTCTACGACCGCGTCGACGATATGGACCCGTCGTCGGTTATTCATTTCGACAAAAACAATAACCGCTGGGGCGACATCTGGAGTATGTTCATTCCCGGTTTGCGCGCCGGTCAGCTATACCATCTGCAGGCGGACGGCCCGTTCTGTCCGAATCAGGGCTTGCGGTTCGATCCCAACTGTCGGTTAATCGACCCCTTCTGTAAAGCTCTGGCGGGAACGTTCCAGTCCAATTCAGACGGCATCTCCCGCCCGCCCAAGTGCGTCGTGGTAGACGATTCTTTTGACTGGAAGGGCGACCGACATCTGCGTCGGGATTTATGCGATACAATCATCTACGAAATGCACGTCAAAGGATTTACCCAGTCTCCGACGTCAAGTTGCAAGTACCCCGGCACGTACAAGGGCGTCATCGAGATGGTTCCTTATCTGAAACAGCTGGGAATAACCGCTGTGGAGCTGATGCCCATTCACGAGTTCCCGATTCTCGGGTCAGACGGCTTGGAACCGCGAATCAAAAACTACTGGGGATACGACACGATGGCGTTCTTCTCGCCCCATCGCGGGTACGCCTGGGACAAAACGCCCGGCGGGCAGGTCAAAGAGTTCAAGCAGATGGTTCTGGCTCTGCATCAGGCGGGAATTGAAGTCATTTTAGACGTCGTGTTTAACCATACGGCAGAGGGCAACGAAAAAGGTCCGACGCTGAGTTTCAAGGGCTTGGAAAATCCCGTCTATTATATGTTGGAACCGGAACAGCAGTATTACCGAAACTTCAGCGGGTGCGGGAACACGTTCAACGGAAACCACCCTATCTGCCGCGAGCTGATATTTAACTGTCTGCGATACTGGGTTCACAGCTACCACGTCGACGGGTTCCGGTTCGACCTGGCGTCCATTCTCAGCCGGGACAGAAACGGCGCGATGCAGTCCAACGCCCCGCTTCTGGAACAGATTTCCGAAGACCCGCTTTTGGCGGATACAAAAATCATTGCCGAGGCGTGGGACGCGGCAGGCGCGTATCAGGTTGGGCATTTTGGA
This sequence comes from Thermoguttaceae bacterium, assembly GCA_017447745.1. Lineage (GTDB taxonomy): Bacteria > Planctomycetota > Planctomycetia > Pirellulales > Thermoguttaceae > RUG11551. The sequence continues at coordinate 1,361 of JAFSMW010000063.1, read as the reverse complement.
CCCTCGAATTCCACGTCCCGCTGGGCGGAATGGAACGGACGCTATCGAGACGACGTCCGCCGGTTCTGGCGCGGCGATCCCGGCATGACAGGCGCATTCGCCACCCGTCTGTCCGGCTCCAGCGACCTGTATCAGACAAGCGGCCGCAACCCGTATCACAGCATCAACTTTATCACGTCGCACGACGGCTTTACGCTCAACGACCTGGTCAGCTACAACTGGAAGCACAACGACGCCAACGGCGAATGTAACTGTGACGGGGAAAACAACAACAACTCGTACAATTACGGTCAGGAAGGCGAGACGGACAACGAACAGATCGAAGCCGTCCGAAACCGTCAGATTAAAAACTTCTTCGCGACCCTGCTGCTGTCTCAGGGCGCGCCGATGTTTGTTGCCGGCGACGAAGGACGGCGAACTCAGCAAGGCAACAACAACGCCTACTGTCAGGACAACGACATTTCCTGGATTGACTGGAAACGAACTCACAACAATCTCGAGACGTTCAATTTCGTTCGCGCTTTGATAGAATTCCGTAAACGCGAACCAACTTTGCGCCGCCGGCATTTTCTCACCGGTCAGCCGACAACGCCCAACGGGTTCCCGGACGTCGCCTGGTACAAACGCAACGGCGCCGCGTTCGACTGGAACGACCCGTCCAACTCGCTGACGTGCATGCTCTCCGCCGAGCCGCGAGTCAAGGTTGACGACCCGCCGAACATGCACATTCTGATTTTCTTCCATGCTGGAGCGGAACCGACGCAGTTCGCCTTCCCGCCGGCAACGAGAAGCCTGCCGTGGCGTCTGTTTATCGACACCGCCGCCCCCGCCGGTCAGGACGCGTTCCCGAACCTCAACGGCCCGCCCGCCAAGGTCGACGAACAGTTTACCATGGAAGGACGCTCGCTGCGATGCTACGTAGTAAGCGGAGAATGATGGCGAGGCGCCCAGGTTTTGCGCAGGTCGTCCGTACACGGATTTTACGGATTGAACGGATTTTTACCGATTGGTTACTGGATGTTCGAAGGGTGAAATACCATATTGCGTAAGCCGAAAACGCCCTCTGGATGGCGCCTGTCTCGGGCGCCTTGCTGTTATTAGAATAATCTCTTTCGCAGAAATGCCCGCTCGAACAACCGGATCGCGGCAGTCCCCTGCCGCCTCCGATGGCAGTCGGGCTAGTCCGTGCTGCCAGACGCACATCCATAAGTCAACCCCTGCTCCCGCTGGTCATTTACGTTGGGTGCGTTCAAAATTGGGGGGCGCTGAAAATTAACAGTTTGACCAGTATAAATCCCAAGCATCGTTGTGAGCGGCGCAGACGATGCTTAACATTCTGTTTAAATTTCCAATCTTCCACC
>JAFSMW010000062.1 GCA_017447745.1 Thermoguttaceae bacterium | reverse complement strand
TCCCTTTGTCATGACCTTAAACAGACGAACCAGAGCGGCGGTTTTCCAGTCGCCTTCCGCGCCGAATCCGTATCCTTCCGCCATGAGCCGCTGTGACGCCAGACCCGGAAGCTGGTTCATGCCGTGCAGAGCGTCAAAGTTGGTCGTGAAGGCAAACGCGCCCTTGTCGGCGAGGAACTGGCGAATGGCGAGTTCTTCCCGGGCGGCTTCGACAACCTGATTCCGGTCCGCGCCGTCTTTTTGAGCGTTGGGCGCCAGCTCGTACTGGTCTTCGTACTGAGCGATCAGGTCGGCGATTTGAGCGTCTGTTACATCTGCCTGAACGGCAGCGAGGTCGCCGATGGGATAATAGTCGACGTGGTATCCAAGAACCTTTTCCGCCTCGACTTTGTCGCCGTCAGTAACGGCAACGTTGTTCATGTTGTCGCCAAATCGGACGACTTTAAGATTCTGCTGATCCGCCCACGCAGCGCAGACTCTCATCCACGACGCGACTTGCGCTGCGGTCGATTCCTCCTGCCAGAACCCGACAACGACTTTGCGGTTGATTCTCAGCCGGGAAACGATATGCCCGAATTCGCGGTCGCCATGAGCGCTCTGGTTGAGGTTCATGTAGTCCATATCGATGTCAGCCCATGGGATTTCCCGATTGAACTGCGTGTGCAGGTGCAGCAGCGGCTTCTGGAAGGATTTCAAGCCGTGAATCCACATTTTGGCGGGAGAAAACGTGTGCATCCAGGCGATAACTCCAACGCAGCGCGGGTCGACGTTTGCCTTGGCGAAGACTTCCGCGACTTCCGCCGCCGAGTTCGCCGTCCCTTTATAGACGACGTTCATCGGCAGACGTCCGGACTCGTTCAAGCCGTTGACAATCGCCTGAGAATGGGAGTCGACAATTTTGACCGTCTCGCCGCCATAAAGCAGCTGCGCGCCGGTTACAAACCAGATTTCGTTGTTTTCGTAAATGGTCATGGCGAATTGAGGGGTAAAGGACGATTAGTAATAAGTGGTTAGTAGTAAGTAGTAAGTGGTAAGTTAGAGGATCGCTTGCGTCCTAACCACTTAAAACTTACCACTAATTACTTTCTTATTATACTCGCAATAGTTTAGAAGTCAATTCAATATTGCGCAAAAGTCGTTATCTTTTTACGCAAGCGGCGAAACGAGGAAAAGAGACTGTCGGCAGCAGAGCCGCTTCGCGCTCCCCGTTGGTTATGAGCGGGCGCCAACTTACCAGAAGAGTCTTTATTTATTCTTTAGGCGCTTTGTATTTTTCCCAAAGGGTTGTTATCGTTATAGCGGCAAAAGCGATTAAAACCGGCATTAGCGGAAGACGATATCGAGCGCAGCAGTCCGCTCCGGACAGTCCCATCGTGAGGATAAAATAAGCCGCTATTCCTGCTACGCAGAAAATCGCCCAACGCGAATTGGGACTTTTAATCCAGGAACCGATCATTCCAATCAGCCCTCCGCAAATAACGATTATCTGGAACAGAACGCTCCAAACAAAGATTAAAATCAGTATTGGCGAATTGGAAAACAGATTGCCTGCGCCTTGCCAGTCCTGTTTTGTCAGTTGGGCGAATATTCCGGTTTCATGAGCAATAAGCGATTTCGGAACGCCAATCATCGCGGATTTAATCAATGAAACTGGATATTTCAACAAAACGTCGCGTTTACACGCTTTGAGCTGACGGTCAATTTCAGCGGGATCTTTACCGAATGCATCAGCGTTATGACAAACTTCGTCAGAGGGGAGGTTAAATTCTTTTTGAATCTTGTCCTGCGCTTCTGAAAGGCTGCAATTAAACTCCGTCTGCCACGCTCCGCCGCCGGTATAGTAAACCATGACAATATTCTCGTTGCTGGAAAGAGTAAAAATTCCAAAGGTCTGATAATTACGAAACATCCACAATCCGGCAAGCGAGAAGGAACACAACAGGAATGTCAGCGCGAAAACGGAAGAACGAATCAGATTCGTTCTGGAAAACAACGCTTTTATCGCATAGCAGAGCAAAATGACAATCGGCAAATACAGCCCCGTCGGACGAGTCAAAATTGCAACGCTCAACCCCAAGCCGCCTGGAATCAGACGCCAGAAAGCAGGCGTTTGAGTTTCGTCTTTGGGAAACAGCGCTGGCAGCGTAAAATAAAGCCCAACTAAAACAAATGTAACAAAAGCAACGTCTGACATCGCTTGAAAGTTTAGCGACCATATCAGCGTATCCAGCGCAAACAAACAGGACGCAGCCGTTCCCGCTTTAGCGTTGAAGTAATACTCTACAAGGCGATAAACAATCAAACACGAAAGCGCAGACAAGACAATGTTCAAGACAAAAACCCCGGCAGTTCCCAATAAGCAATCGGCGCCGCCAGCCAAAACGGGGAATACCGGCGTCCATTTGAAATCCGGCGTATATGGCGGCGCGAGACGTCTGGAATATGCGCCGTAAACCCAAACGTTCTGCCCCAAATCCAAATAGGTTATTGCATCCGGATTAAAAGCGAGTTTATAATCTGACAAATACTCCCGATTGACGCATCCGATCCAAATAAATAACGTCAAGCCAACCGCCAGTAGAAGCGAAAGCGCGTATTTCATCTAAACGTTACCTGAACAGTCCGTACCGAACAATGCAGTACAGCGCTCGGAATCCGTCTTTCCAGCCAATTTTTTTACCTTCTTCGTACGTTCGCCCGGAATAGCTGATGCTCATTTCGTAAATACGATACTTTTTTCGAGCAAGACGCGCGGTAACTTCCGGTTCGAAGCCAAAGCGGTTTTGTTGCAGTTCAGGAAGAATTTCCTGAATGCACTCTCGACGAAAGAGCTTATAGCACGTCTCCATGTCCGTCAAATTGAGATCGGTAAACCAGTTCGACAGAGTCGTCAAGAACTTGTTTCCCATGGAATGCCAGTAATAAAGGACTCGGTGCGGCTGGTCGCCCAAAAATCGGCTTCCATAAACGACGTCCGCCTTGCCGTCAAGAATCGGCTTGAGCAGTCGGGGGTATTCATTGGGATCGTATTCCAGGTCGGCGTCTTGAATAATCACAACGTCGCCTTCCGCCTGAGCGAACCCAGTTCTTAATGCGGCGCCTTTGCCCTGGTTGACGTCGTGATACCCTAACGTTACCCGGTTCCATTCGTCAGGAATCGTCAGTTCCAGTTCCTGCATTACAGATCGGGAGTTGTCTTTGCTGCAGTCGTCAACCAAAATAATCTGTTTGCGAATCGGAACGCTGGCGACGGCTCTGACTAACGTTTCCAGCGTTTTTTCTTCGTTGTAAACCGGAATGACAACCGACAGTTCAAAGTCGTCTGGAATGGCGAACAGCCCCAGCGTTTTACAAGCGGATTCGCCAATCACGCTGCGGATGTTGTTGTACCATTGAGTTGTATAGGGGATATTTGTTGGATTATCCATATTGTTTTTCGTGTAAATACATGAAAGGGGCGAAGCCGCACGGGCGAAACGGCGAGACGCCGCTCCCTGTTCGCGCCGCACCTGTCGGTTATGAACGTTTTTCTATATTATACACGATTTTTATCAATTTATCAGTAAGAAAAACAGAAAATTGTCTGAATAAGACAATCAAAATGTTCAAATCTTATTCCCAGGCAATCGACAGCGGCCAGCCGACGTTGGCTTCAAACCCGGTCTGGGTCAGCTTTCCGGTTTTCTGATCGATGGCGTAAACGACGATGTTGCACGTCTTTTTATTGCACGACAGAAGGAATTTTCCGGTCGGGTCGATACCGACGAATCGCGGCGCGTTCCCGCCGGAGGTTATATACTGAACGGTTTCGAGGACGGTTCCGCACTGTTCGCGATCGCCGCGGATCTCTCCGGAATTGACTTTGAAAACCGTCAGCAGGTTTGCTCCGCGATTGGAACAATAGACAAATTCGTCCTCTTCGGTTTTCAGATCGCAAATCGCCGCAGCCTTGTTCGTTCCGCGGAAGTCCTTCGGCAAAGTTGTATCGGACTGAACGACTGTCATGGAACCGCTTTTGGAATCGTACAGAAAGACGTCAATGGTTGACGACAGCTCGTTGAGAACAAACAAATACGTCCCGTCAGCTGAAAAAATAGCGTGTCGGCACCCTGCTCCGCTGGAAACCTGAGCGAAGGGGAACTTCGGGTTCGGCTGCCATTCAAAAGACTCGTCGCCAAGGAGCATGGAGTAAACTTTATCGCACCCTAAATCGCAGCACAAAACGCGTTTCCCGGTCGGGTCGACGTTCATCCAGTGCGCGTGCGCCCTTTCCTGCCGAACCGTATTGGGACCGTATCCGACGTGTTGATCGGATAAAACTTCTCCCAGACTGCCGTCTGACAGAATTTGAATCATCGCCGCCTGACCGCCGGAATAGTTCGCAACAAACAGACATTTCCCGTTGGGATGCACGGACAAATGGCACGGCCCCTGACCGCCGGATCGTTGAGAATTGATCTTTTTGAGCGAACCGTCGTCCTGTTTTTCCCAGGCGTCAACTGATCCCTGACCGTCTATGCCATGCCCGGAGACGGAATAATAGCAGTTGAGCGTCGGATGTTTGACGACAAACGACGGGTTCTTCGCTTCCGCCGCCAAACCGAGAATCTTGATCTCGCCAGTCTGGTCGTTAAACACTCCTCGATAAATTCCTCGACTGACTTCAATATCGGGGGAGGATGTCGGCGACGCCTGAGTTCCGATATAAAAAACTCGCTCTTCAGCTTTGACGGCGGAAAGATTTGTCATGATTGCAGCGCACGCGATAATCGCGTATAAAAAAGGGGATGTTTGTTTCATGATAAAACCATGTGATTGTCTTTTTTTGTTACGTATTCCAAATTAAAAACTATTCCGGCTTTTCATTCGATTGTTCGTTGCCCACAATTGTAACTTTGGCTTCGCTGAACACTTTTTCGAATGCTTTTCTACGGTTTGCTTCTTCCTGTTCGGACGTCAGTTTTTTACGAATTTCCGTTTGAGCTTCTTCAAAGGGAATCATTCTTTTCCCGTGCCGTTCCAGAACGCGAACGATATAAAAGCAGTTTTCGTCTTCGAGAATTCGGGGGCTGAGTTCTCCGACCGGCTGTTCAAAAATCGCCTTATTGAGAGGTTCGCTGTTCAACACGCCGGGAGAAACCCAGTCTCGTTTTCCGCCGTCGGAAGCGGTAACGCCCTGAGAGCTCTGTTTTGCAACCTCTGCAAACGGCTTTCCCGCTACAACTGCCTGTCCCATCTTTTGAATCGCCTTGTACGCCTCTTCGCGAGAAGGAAACTTGAACTTGAATACAACCAGCTCTTCCCAGCGAGCCTTGGGCGTGATGGTATACTGATCAATATGGCTATTGTAATACTCCATAATTTGATCGTGACGTATTTCTTTAACCGGATCCGCCTGCATTTGCAGCCACTGGATTCCAATGGACTGCTCAAAGAATTTTTTCTTTTCTTTTTCGATACACGATCCCTCCGCCTTGAGCGCCTGTTCCAGTTCCCATTGCGAAGCGACGCCGTATTCTTTAATCATAACAGGAAGCTGTTTGTCGTCAAACGCCTTGTCGACAGCGGCTTTGACGTTTTCGAGATTTTCTCTTGGAATGGAAGCGCAGGCTCTGGTAAACATTACGTGATGCTGAACCAGTTCCTGAAGAACCTGAACATGCCACATTTGAATCTCTCGTTGAAGCTCGTTTTCCGTCAGCGGATCAGCGCCGTTCTTTTTGGCTTCTCGCTGCATTTTGGCGATTCGTTTTCTAACTCCCGCCTGGACGTCGCTTTCGAGAATTACGGCGTTCTCCACTTTCGCTACGATTTTAGCGCCGTTATAGGTGAGAAACGGTTGTTGTCCTGGCAGATTCCCCGCCCTCATGCTGTCATATCGGGATTGCGACCAATCGTATTGCTGGGTTTGGACGTCCGCCTGAGCGGTTGGTTTCATCTCAGTTCCGGTTGCAGTTCGAATTTGTGTTTGCGCTGTAGAGGAAACAGGAGGATTCACACTTGAATTGCCTGAACTTGGGTTTTGATATGCCGGCGGAGCGGGCTGGTCGTACCGAGGAGGCTGCTCATTCCGGGGCGCTGTCTGCTCGTACCGGGGAGCGTTTGACGTCGTGCGAGGATTCGTTTGCTGAGGCGCAGGATAATTTGAAGGCGTCATTTCCGGCTCGGGATTTTTCTCCTTCTTTTCCCAGAATTTCCACCATGACGATTTAGCGTTTTTATCGTTTTCGACAGGTTTTGGAGCGGACGCTGCGGAATTATTTTTTCCGCTTTGATTGGCAGACGCCCCACGATCAAAAAGACCTCCGCGTTTTTGCTTTTCCGGGACAGGCTGTTTTACAGGAGCGTTTTGACCAGTCGGGATCTGTTGGACGGACTGTTGCGCCGCGTTCCTTTCATTGATTCTCCGTTGAAAGGGCTGAGTAAAATCTTCGTCGTCCAAAACGGGCGATTCGTAGCCGTCCTGACCCAGCGCTACAGAACTGAACAACGTCAGCGTTATTATCAATTTGAAAAAAACAGGAACTCGTATAAACATCGGATTAAAAATCATTTAATAAGCCGCTAAAAAGCTACTAGCTATTGGTTGCTAGCTATTAGCTTGTGCTTTTGTAGTACTCGGCGTTAACATTTTAAGCTGATAGCTAAAATCGCAAAGCTAAATGCTAGAAGCTAAAAGCTTAATTAAAAGTCTGAGCCATTTTTATGATACAGTATTTTGGGTAATCTAGCAAGAGGAAATTTTACGCAAATAGTCAATATTACACATAGAAGCCCGTCCCAGTTTCAAAATAGAGAAAATATGAGTGATTTTAACGACGCCAACTTTAAAAAAATCAAAAAATCAGAGCAAAACTCTTGATTAGGGGTTGTATGAATTGGCATAATGGATAAACTGGTTATATCGATTTTGAATATTGTATGGACTAATATATTAGTCAAAGGGCTTCAGTTGGATACAAAATCAGAACGGAACTCTGAGAACCAACGATTCAAAAGCCTTTGACGTCGATTGAGCGCTATGAACGAGACATTTGAATCAAAACGTCTGGCAATCGCAACGCCATCTGCGGTGGAATTGCATGAAGCGATTCGCCGTTGTCAGGATTTCTTTTTTTCTCAGCAAAACGAAGACGGGCATTGGAGAGCGGAGCTGGAAGGCGACGCTCTTCTGGAAGGCGAAGCCGTTATTCTGCTTGCGTTTTTGGGTCAGGAAGAATCCCCGCTGGCAAAAAAGCTGGCAAATCATCTCCTTTTAACGCAGTCTGAAACCGGCGGTTGGCCCATGTATACCGGCGGAGAAGATTCTATTACCAACACCGTCAAGGCGTATTTCGCTCTGAAATTGACTGGACATTCTCTCAACGCGCCATATATGCAGCGAGCGAGAGAAGCCGTTATGAGAATGGGGGGGGCGGATAAAATAAACAGCTTTACGCGATTTTATCTGGCTTTGCTGGGACAGATTTCCTACGATCAATGCCCAGCCGTGCCGCCGGAGTTGATTCTCTTGCCGAAATGGTTTCCGATTAACATGTACGCCGTCAGTTCCTGGACGAGAACGATTATCGCGCCGCTATCGATTGTCTCGGCGTTGCGTCCAGTTCGACATTTACCCATCGAAAAGGGAATTCGAGAGTTGTTTCACAACGCGCCGGAACAGTGGCCTCCGCTGTCAGCTCCGAAAGTTCTCAAGCCAGGGCAGATTGAAAAAGCTCCTGGGTTCTTCTCTTGGGAGCGATTCTTCCGCGGAACAGACGTTCTTTTGAAGAAATATCAGCGCTGGTTTGGCAAATGGTTTATTCGAAAAAGCGCGATTAATAAGATGAACTCTTGGCTGCTGGAACATTGCAAAAACAGCGACGGTCCCGGCGCGATTCAACCGCCGATTATTTGGGGACTTGTCGCCATGAAAGCGCAAGGATACGCCGACGAATCGCCGGAAGTCCAGTATTTTCTCAACGAATTCCATAAACTCATTGTCGACGACGGCATTGACGCCAACGGGAACCCGTCCGCTCACGGCGTACCATGTCTGTCTCCGATTTGGGACACCGTTTTGACTCTTCGCGCTTTAGCGGCGGGCGGAATCCGGGTCGAAGGAGACTCCCCAGCGTCAAAATCCGTTCGCAAAGCGTTGGAATGGCTTTTGCCAAAACAGCACACGGAAAAAGGCGACTGGGCGCAGGTCAATCCCAGTACCCCCCCAGGCGGCTGGGCGTTTGAATACCATAACGATTTCTACCCGGACTGCGACGATTCCGCCATGGCAATTATGGCGATACATGAATTGAGCGATGCTCTGAGGAATGCAACCGAAACAGGAAACGCCATCGAAGGCAAAGCGAATCCTGAAGACCTCTGCTCGCCAGAGAACCTTCAAGCCGCCATTGACCGCTGCGTTACGTGGCTGATGGGAATGCAAAACAGCGACGGCGGCTGGGCGTCGTTTGACAAAAACAACAACCGGCAGTTTCTTTGTCACGTTCCGTTTGCCGATCACAATGCCATGATTGACCCCAGCACGTCCGATATTACAGGACGAATTCTGGAAGCGCTCGGCGCGTTGGGATACCGCTGTTCCGGGGGGGAAGGCAAGAAGCAAGAGGCAAGAGACAGTAGTGAGGATTCACAAGCGACCAACGGGAGCGGATTTCGGCAGGCGCGCGGCAGCGCGGATCGCCCGTGCGGCTTCGCACTTGACCGAGCCGTTGAGTTTTGTCGCAAAGAGCAGCTGCCGGACGGATCCTGGTTTGGACGTTGGGGAGCGAATTACATCTACGGAACGGGCGAGGCTCTCAACGGTCTGGCGGCGGTCGGCGTCGCCCCGAAAGACCCGACGGTCGCCGCGGGCGTTAACTGGCTCAAAGCGCATCAACATTCAGACGGCGGCTGGGGTGAAACGCTCGACAGCTATCAAAACCCGCTCTTAAAAGGAACGGGGAACTCAACGGCGTCACAAACCGCATGGGCGTTGTTGGGGCTTATCGCCAGCGGAGAAGGCGCGTCCGAATCCGTCGTTAAGGGAATTCGCTATCTTCTGGATCGTCAGGAACCGGACGGTCAATGGTCAGAACCGGAGTTTACCGGAACCGGTTTCCCGCTGGTCTTTTATCTGAAATACCATTATTATCGCAACTACTTCCCGCTCAAAGCTCTGTCCGACTGGGAAAGCCGGTTCACTCAAGAACAAATCAACGCCCTGCTGGCAAGCGTCGAACTGTCCGACAAGCTGGACGTTTCTCTGTCGCCGGATTCCGCGTCTTCATCCGCCGATTCGGCGCCGGAAGACCAGGCGTCCTCGCTGCGTCGTCTGGTTCAAGGTCGATTTGACAACATGGACTCCGCCCGACATTTTGCTCTAATTGCTGCAGAAGCGACCGCCGCCGTTACTCAACCGGATTCAGAAGATGGCGATTTTTCAGACGAAGACTTTTCAGGTAGCCCAAGACTAAAGCTCTATGTAGGATAACAGAGGGAGAAAACGTCGCGAAAGCGACAGCGGACGTTAGTCCGCTAAGTCCCGACAGGGACGAAACTCATTGTAACCGGCGGTTTCAACCGCCGGAGGGGAAACATGGATAATTGAATATCGACGAATACGCATTTCCTCCCGCGCCCCCAACGGGGGCGCGGGAGGAAATGCGGCTAAAGCGATAGGGGAGATTATCGCGACTTTCCCGTGGGCTGAAGCCCACGGTTACAAGAGTTGCGTCCTTTCAGGACGCGGTTCAGCTTCTCGTCTTGTCTGATTCGCAATTAAAATTTGCGTGCGACTCAGTAAGAATTATAATTGTTACTGCGCTTGCGTAATTCCGCATTCCGCATTACTCCAGCCCGTAGTATCCATAGGGTTTTACGCCGCCCATGGAGTTGCTTAACGATCCTTTGGGGATGAATCGCGGTTCGATAGTTAGCGTGACGCCGTAGTCGTCGCGCGTTGCGTCGGCGTAGAATCCAGCTCGGACGATGAGCGATTCTCCGACTCGAGTGATCGCCAGACTCTGACCGATGTTGCCCTGTCCGGAAATGTCAAATTCACTCCCGAAGGACAAGTGCCATTTCGGACTCATCCAGTATTTGGCATTGACGTAAATAACCGTATTGCGAACGGGATTGGAAAGCCAATAAACGCCTGCGTTGAGTTCTCCGCGACCGGGTTTGATCAGACGTCCGCCAACGCTAAACGCATGCACCCCTTGATCGAAAAAGTCCCATACGCCCGACGACGTAACGGCAAATCGATCGCCCAATTGCCAGTTGAAATCGTAATTGAGCAACCCGATTCCTTTGCCGAAATTGTCGCGGCTGGCATTGGGAAAGAGCGTTACTCCAGCGTCAAGCGTAATCCAGTCCACCGGCATAGCCGATCGGCGCTTTGTCTGCCATCGCTGATTGACGTTGAACCGAACTATATGCAAGTCGTCCAAAATTTCCAGTCCCGGCGTGGCGACGTGATTTCCAAGCCCGCTTCTCAAAGCGTAGGAGCGCTCGTCAAACCGCCACGGAATCGGTCCGCCAAAGACGGTTTCATTGAACATGTGTCTGTACTGGATAATCGACTGTTCGTCCAGCATGTCGTACATGGGCATTTCAGAGAGGCTTCGAGACGAGGTTCCAATATACCATTCCGCTTCAAAGTTGACTTTATGCACCAGTCCGTGGACGTCAAACAGGTCGCTGTTGAAACAGGGATTCGCTTTCCATATCGGAAGCGACGCGCGAAGACCTACTTGCCCATAGAACCTGTCAACAGAAGCGGTTTCGCTTGCGCCCCACCAGCCGGCTTCGCCCATGATGTACGGAACCAGCTTTACCGCGCCTGCCTGAAACGGCAAATCCAGTTCGTGACGCGTCGTAAACCGACCGCCGACGTTGCCCTGTTCCCAGGCGAGATAATCGAAATACTTCTGATTTTCTATGGCTTCCGGATACGACGCCGGCGAAAGGTTGTACAGTCCCGCGGTCGACGCGGAATACCACGTCAGCATGTCTCCCATGAGGCTCTGTCCAAGCCAATACATGCGAAAACTGGGGATTTCCTGGGATTCTGTATAAAAGCCGTTGACTTTGCCCTGAACGGCGACGTCCCACGAAAAATTCCCGATTTCCTGTCGAAGCTGAATCCGGGTTTTGGGCGTCGGTTTTGTGTACCAGTCGTCGCGATAATATTCTTCCATAAAATCGCGATCGGAAATCAGACCGACCTCGCCGTTAAGCTGCAGCCCATTGCTGAATTTATGTTCAAAGTTTCCAAAGAGCTTGTAACGATATTTGACTTCCGGCTCGACGCTTCGCCGCCCTTCTCCGAGGTTGTCTTTACCCCAATCGTAAATGCCCCAGAAATCAATATTGCCCTTAATCGGACCGTAAATCAAACCGTAATCCCATTCGCGGTCAAATTTGAAATCCGCCCCATGACCAATGCCGCGATTGGAAAACGGATCCAGGTGTAGCGTCAGATCGGTTCCTTTCGGCGGATCGACGCAGTTAAACAATTCGTAAGCGTTCCAGCCGGTAAACATCTGGAACCCGTATACGCTGTCTGACCCAACGCGCAAGGACGACAAATACGGCGTGGGCCGTTCCAGCTTGGTTCGCATTTTCGGCCAATAGAAAATCGGCGTGTCAGAAACGTAAATTGACGTATTATTGCCCGTAATATACTGTTCGTGTTTCGAAACCAGAATGCCGTTTTCGTCCAACTTTGGTCTGCCGGTCGACGTATCGTATTCTTCCGTAACCACGTCTCGAACGATGACGTCGTCCATCTGGATTCGATACGACGGCTTGCCCATCAGGCTGGACGTTATATACGCGTTTTTCGCGCTGAATTCCCACGGATTGTCCTGATGAACCATATCGGCGTTGATTCGCAGCAAACCGTCGTAACCCTCTGCAGGAGTGGTGATTTCTGTATTTAGAATTGTTCCCTGTTTCTTTTTCAGATCATAGAACATCCTTTCAGCGCGAACCGTTCGTCCGCCTTGCTTAAATACAATATTCCCCTCCATATAGAGTTCAATCGGCTGATCAACAGAATGCGGCTGTACCCCGTTGAGGTCAACGCCCTGTAAACCGGTCGTCCAAATCACCATTTTATCCGTCGTTATTACCAATGCTTCAGCGAGTTTATCAGTTTTAATATTAACTGTAACACCGCCAGTAATACAGGCTATCGACTGATTTATTTCCGGATAATGCTTCCAGGACGTATTGGTGTTCTCGTTTCGAGGCTTAATCTTGATTCTTCGTTGACCTGGTCCCAAGGGCATTTTAGAAGGATCTTCGCCCCATTCGTCCGAAACTGCGTTTACTTCAAAGCCACCGGGGGAATCAATTATCGACGCGGCATTTTGTCCGACGGTCTGATAAACAGGCGCCGTTTGCATTTTCTGATCTGAAAGAATCGAATTGACTCTGGTTGACGCGCCGAGTTCATTTTTCTCCTGAAGCTCTCTGCAGCGTTCCGCTCGCCAGTACGAATCCGGCATGTTTCCCGGGGTTGTTCGTTTTATATTGACAATAATTTGCGGTCTGTTGATTAATAAAAACTCGCCCAGCCAAACGTAGTTGTTTGAATCGGAAGACTGAACGGCGCTGTCGCCAGCTTGACTGATAAACCCTTTACTTATAGTGGGCGCCGCCTTAACCTGACCTTCCATATAAACCGTCAGACAATAAGAACCTGCGCTGCTGCCAGCAACCGGTCGTTGGTCGTATTCAAGCCAAAGCGTCATTTCAGCCGCTTCCGCTACTGGACGACCGCTTTCCAAAATCTGACAGTTGTTACGAATTATCCAGATCTCTTTTTTACCCTGTTGATACGTAAAAGCAACGTCGCCCTGAACTGTAATCGGCTTCTGCTGTGAAAATTGAGCAATCTGCGCGAGCGCGGAATTACAAAGAAACAGATTTAAAACGATTGCAAAAAGAATTCCGACTATATATCCATACGCCTTCACCCCGACGACAGACGAGCCCGTCAACGAGAAGGAAATGTCGTTAGCGATACGGAATTTCTGCATGTTTTAAAACCTTAATACCATTCCCCAATACTCCAAAAAACGACTTTCAGAGCATAGTAGGACCCAGTTAATCGAGGGGAGTATAGAGATTCTTGGAAAAAAAATCAAGAGAGAAATTTGAAAGAATTAGCAATTAGCCATTAGCTACTAGCTATTAGCCTTTGTTATTTTAGCTTCAGGCTTTAAATAATAATGTAAGAGCTACCAGTAAGCAAGCTAAAAGCTAGCAGCTAATAGCTAGTAGCTTAAAAAGGCTGCTGAAAAATCCAGTCCGCTATTTGTTCCGGAGACAATAAATCGGTATCGACGCTGACAGACGCAGTCTGCTCATACCAGGAATTGCGTAAATTCAGCATTTTAACAATTTCAACATACGGATCGTTGTCCGTTAACGCCGGTCGACGCGTTGCAGTTGTTTCGTCTGAATACATGCGCTTATAAATCGTATCAGCAGACGCCTTAAGCCAGACAACAAACGCAGACCGTTTAAGCAGTTCCCTGTTTTCCTGTCGAATAACCACCCCGCCGCCGGTCGCAATAATCGTTTGAGGTCGCAAAAGGAGTTCCGCTGTAACCGTCGATTCCAAATCGCGAAAACCGGATTCGCCGGAGTCCTGAAAGATTTGGGCGATTGTCTTCCCGGCAGACTGTTCAATTTCGACGTCTGCGTCAACCCAATTCCAGCCAGAAAGTCGGCTTGCCAGCTCTTTGGCGACAGTCGTCTTACCCGTTGCGCGATAGCCGATTAAAGCAATGTTTGTCATAAAGATAGAAGTTTTTAGTAGTAAGTGGTTAGTGGTTAGTAAGAACGCCGCTTGCGTCCTAACTACTTAAAACTTACCACTTACCACTAAAACATCAAATACTATTCATTGTCGGGATTGAGAGAGAACAACGGTTTTCCGTCGCCGCCGCCCAAACCGCCTTTGAGTTCCGTAGGCGGAGTCGGCTTGGAGTTAGAAGCGGCAGATTCTTCAGCAGCTTCCTGAGCGGTTTCTTCTTCGTTCGACCATTCAACGCGCTTGCGGGACAAACCGATTTTGCGTTCTTCAATGTCAACGCGAAGGATTTTGACTTCGATTTCATCGTCAACGTGAACGACTTCTTCCGGATTGTCAACCTTGTGATCCGCCAGTTCGCTGATGTGCAGCAAACCTTCCAGACCGTCTTCCAAACGAACGAAAACGCCAAAATTGGTAATCTTGGTAACTCGTCCTTTGACCAGCTGACCAGGAGCAAAGCGTTTCGGAATATCGGAAGTCCAGGGATCTTCGGTCATCTGCTTGAGACCCAAAGCAATGCGGCGGCTCTTTTCGTCGACCGACAAAACTTTGCATTCGATAACCTGATCTCTCTTAACCATTTCAGACGGATGGCTGACTTTGCGAGTCCAGGACATGTCGGAAACGTGAAGAAGACCATCGATATTTTCGCGAATCTGAATGAACGCGCCGTAGTTGGTGAGGTTGCGAACCGTACCGGTAACGACTGATCCAACCGGGTATTGCTGAGCGACTTCTTTCCAGGGGTCTGGAGCGGTTTGCTTCATGCCCAGAGAGATCTCTTTCTTGTCTTTGTTGATTCCCAACACGACAACTTCAACTTCGTCGCCGAGGCTGACCAGTTCATTTGGATGATTGATGCGCTTCGTCCAGGACATTTCGGAAATGTGAATAAGTCCTTCGATGCCCTCTTCCAGCTTGGCAAATGCGCCGTAATTGGTAATGCTGACAATCGTTCCCTTGACTTTGGATCCAACGGGATACTTTTCGGCAACCTGTTCCCACGGGCTGGGCAGCTTCTGCTTCAGACCGAGAGAGATCTTTTCCTTTTCGCGGTCGATAGACAGAATCTTGACCTCAATCTGGTCGTCAATCTGAACCATTTCAGACGGATGATTAATGCGTCCCCAAGACATGTCTGTAATGTGGAGCAACCCGTCGATTCCGCCCAAGTCTACGAAAGCGCCGAAATCGGCGATATTCTTGACCGTACCGATGCGAAGCTGACCTTCCTGAAGTTCGGAGAGCAGTCTCTGTTTTTGTTCTTTGCGTTCTTCTTCAATCAGAGCGCGGCGGCTGACAACGATGTTGCGGCGCGCTTCGTCAATTTTAAGAACAACGCATCTGATCGGCTTGCCAATAAAATCGGCAATGTCGCTCGGACGACGGATGTCAACCTGAGAGGCCGGCAAAAAGACGTTGACGCCAATATCGACCAACAAACCGCCCTTGATCTTTTTCGTTACTTCGCCTTCGACGATGTCGCCTTCGTGAACCTGCTTCATAACGTTTTCCCAAGCTTCGATTCTTTCAGCCTTGCGCTTGGAAAGCATGAGCATTTCGCGGTTCTCTTGCGGTTTTTCGGAATCTTCGTCCTCTTCGATAAGAGCCTTAACCTTCTGTCCAACCTGCGGCGCTTCTTCGTCTTCGCCCCATTCTGAAAGTTTAATTGCTCCTTCGCTCTTGGAACCGATGTCAACCAAGACGAATTCTTTATCTACGCGAACGATAACGCCTTCCACGATTCGGTTAGCGCCAAATTCTTCCGGCGTGCGCCATTCTTTACCGCCATCCAGATCCTGATTCTCCAACGCCTGGCTAATCTCAGCTTCCATTTCGGAAAGACCTGCGGCAGCGTCCAAATTGTGCACCAAATTACGATTTACCATTGAAAATTACCTATGAAACCGATGACAGGGCGCGTCTGACGGTTCCGACTGTTTTATCTTGGGGATGCCCTTCTTTTTCGCCGAGTCGCTTTAACTCGAAAAACGAAAAAGAGCTTGTTTATATTATGCGATTCTATTAATCGAGAACTCCTCAATTATATCGCAAACGAAAATTTATGTGATTTTATCAGAAATAACGTTTTTCACAAGGGGGGAGCAATATTTTTTAGAAAAAATTAAAAAATTTTTTCCGAAATCTTTAAGTTAAAAGCAGTCAGCGGCGCGAAACCTGTTGCAGAAAAAACATTCAGACTTCAAAAAACGCCTTTAAAAAGAAAATTGGGCGTGCATGGACTCGAACCATGGACCTCGTCCTTATCAGGGACGCGCTCTAACCAAACTGAGCTACACGCCCGCAAAATCTGTCTGACAGCGTCAGAACATGATTTTAGCAACCATAAGAAATAAACTCCTGAAAACACTGGGCGTGCATGGACTCGAACCATGGACCTCGTCCTTATCAGGGACGCGCTCTAACCAAACTGAGCTACACGCCCGCAATGTTTTCTTAAAGAAGTTTTTTCCTTAAGATTTTAATAAGATAAACTTTTTTAAGAAATTGTCAATGGGGAGGGGAAAAAGATTTAAAAATCGGGGTGCGTTCAAATTTGGGGGGCATAAAAAAAGGAAAGAGTCTTGAAACCTTTTTATAGCATCCAGATTTATATGTTCCTATCCCCACTCTTTAGACGTGGGAAATAAAAACAATTCAAAAATCGTAGCCCCCAGATTTATCTGGGGAACTAAAAAAGCGATCCTCCCCCAAACGCTTGCCCTCCACACTTACCCACGCGCCTAATGGCGCGTGAGTGAGTGTGGAATTCGCGCGTTATAATACTATTTATATCCTTTTGGATCCCACGCCTAAAGGCGTGGGCTACGTTTTAGATGTTCATTTTACCTATTTTCGCAACCCAAGATTTATCGCACCCAAAATCGAACAAAAACAGCCCATAATTCGATATATTATCGTAAAACACCCCCGTCTTTACAGAAACGTTTGACGAAAATTTGATTTTTTGCGTCCTTTGCTCTGTACATTATTGGAATTATACGTTATAATTCCAGTTAAGAACCGTCCCTGTGGCGGAGTGAATTAGCATTATTATCCATAAATTTAATTGACAATCAACATGTGGTACGATCCGTTTAAATCGATTATTCGTCGAGACGAACCGTTGGCTATGCACACGTGGTTCCAAACCGGCGGCATGGCAGAATTTTACGCTCAACCGGAAACTCAAGCGCAAGCGGCTGAACTGGTCGCCGCCGCAACGGAAGCCGGCATTCAAATTCGACTTTTGGGCGAAGGTTCAAACGTCCTCATTCGCAACGACGGCGTTTCCGGGCTGGTTATCAGTCTGGACAGCCCTGAATTTCAGAAAATCGAAATTGAAGGGAACTGTATCAAAGCAGGCGCAGCCGCTCGACTTGGACGCGTTGTAACGACAGCGGTTCATGCCGGTCTTGCTGGCTTGGAAGATTTTATCGGCGTTCCTGGATCCGTCGGCGGAGCGTTACACGTTCACGTTGCTTCCAACATGACAAAAATCAGCCGTTGCCTCAAATCCACTGTTGAAATGGATTTTCAGGGCGCTACGTTTGCCAAAACCGCTGAAGAGCTTGCCGCCGCGTATCAGGATCAGTCCCTCAACTCGCTCATTATTCTGGAAGCGACCTTTGAACTGGAACCGGACGATCCCAAACAACTTGCTCAACAGATGCAAAAACGCTGGATTTTGAAAAAATCCCAGCAGCCAATGAGCTTCCAATGCTGCGGAAGAATTTTCAAAAGTCCAGCAGGCGCGTCTGCTGGCGAATTAATCGACCGCGCCGGACTCAAGGGCGCCCGCATTGGAGGAGCCGTTATTTCCGAAAGACACGCAAACTACATCATTGCAGAGCCGGAATGTTCATCGGAAGACATCCTTCGCCTTATTGACCTCGTTCGAGATCAGGTTCATAAACGAACGGACTTTCTGATGAATCTGGATTTGGAAATTTGGTAATGGAGGCAGTAGGCAATAGTAAGTGGTAAGTGGAAAGTGGTAAGTTAGATGAACGCTTGCGTCCTAACCACTAAAAACTTATCACTAACCCCTACACACAACTCGCAACTCATTATATTCATGCGACTATTATTTATTTTCCTGCTGACGCTTTCAACTACCGTGATGGCTCAAGATGCAGCGGTTGACGCAGCGTCTGCTCCTGCTCAGAGCGTTCAACAGCAAGCCCCAGCCACGGCGGCTCAGCCGGAAGTTCAGACCCAGTCAACGTTCTGGACGATTATCAGCGCAGGCGGAACTATTGGCATTCTGATTTTTGCGTTGTCGATTGCCAGCGTAACGTTGGCTATCGACCAACTTCGAAAACTCCGCAAGTCGGTCTTCATTCCAGACGGGTTGTCCCAGCAAACCCGCGAGCTTATTTCTCACGGTCAGCTGTTACAGGCAGACCAGCTTTGCCGTCAATCTCCGTGTTGTTTATCGTACGTCATTAACGCCGGTTTGACCGAAGCGGACGGCGACTGGGCGGACATCGAAAAAGCTCTGGAAGATTCTCTGTCAGAACAGGCGGCTCAGTACGGACGTAAAATTGAAGTCTTGTCGGTTATTGGAAACATCGCCCCGATGCTGGGGCTGCTGGGAACGGTCGTCGGCATGGTTTACGCCTTTAGCGAACTGGCAAACACGCAGGGAACGCCCAAACCGGCGGAATTGGCGCAGGGCATCTACCTGGCTCTCGTTACAACGGTCGAAGGGCTGATAGTCGCCATTCCCTCTTTAGCAGCGTTTGCGTATTTCCGAAGCCGGCTGGATCAGATTATTACAGAAGTCGCCTTTCAGGCGCAGTACGTCTTCATTCCGTTAAAACGACAGCTCCGTTCAGGACGCCGCATAAACGCCTCCGTTCAAGCTCCGCCAAAAACGAATTAGCTTTGTCGAGTCTGGCGAGGCGTTCTCTCGGAGTGGGGGAGCTTGCCGCCGGCAGGGGACTGTCTGTCGGAGTGCGGGAGCAAAGCTCCCGCTTTTCGGAAAAAGTCGAGAACAACAAAAAACGTTTCTACGTCGAAAACGCTAGAACTTCCGGTTCGCGGGCGTATCGCCCGCTTAAAGAAGAAGAGAAACGCGAGCTGTCGCTCGCTTATAAAAGCGAGAGCTGCGCTCTCGCACTCCGAAATGTCACACATTCGTCATTTTCCGGACGGGTTATTGACCTAACGCACCCCGGAAGCCCAGGTAGTAGCCCCGGGGGCCCGGCTCGTAGTAGGAGCGGCACGCCGACCGGCAGAACCCGGCGTGGCCGTCCCAGCTGCCGCCGCGGAAGACGCGGGAGGAGCCACTCGAAGGTCCAGCCGGGTCTGTTACACTCCCACTGGGATAATCTCCATCCCAATCAGCGCACCACTCCCAAACATTCCCGTGCATGTCGTACAAGCCCCACGCGTTGGGCTTCTTCGTTCCTACGGGATGAGTTTTACTTCCGCTATTTGAATCATACCAAGCCATTTCGTCCAGATTCCCTGCATACGCCCCTGTTGTACCAGCCCGGCAAGCGTATTCCCATTGCGCTTCCGTTGGAAGCTGAACGGGCAAACCAAGCTGAGCGCTCTTCCTGCAAAATTCCTGGCAGTCGTGCCAGAAAACTTCTTCAACAGGCAAATCGTCGCCTTTGAAGTAACTCGGATTGTTCCCCATAATGGCTTTCCACTGCTTTTGCGTTACCTCCGTTTCCATCATCCAGAAACCTTTGGTCAGCGTTACCTGATGTTGAGTTCCATCTTCATACCCCATCATGAACTTTCCAGCCGGACACCATCGGAAGGCGAATTCCACGCCGTTGACGGTTTCAACTTTCCGGTCGCCCGCTTTGGGCGCTCCAGACGTTGTCTGGACGGGCGCAGGCGCTGGAACTGAAGGCGTCGATTCTTTTAGCATTGTAAGGATTTTCGCAGCGTCCTGTGAAGTCTCATCCAACTTCAGAATCTCCTCCAATTTGGAAATGGCAGTTTCGTAATCCTTCTTGGCAACAGACTCTTTAACCTCTTTCCACAGCTGATCAATCCTTTCTTGTTTTTGCTGTTCCAGCATTTTAACAATGTCAGCAGGGTTGACTTTATCGTCGGGCGATCCCTCTTTTCCCGCATCCGCAAAATTAAATGACGAAAATGCGGCAAGCAAGAATGCCAAAACAAAAACTGACAATACAATTCTTCGCATGGTTGACTTTTCTCCTGAAAAAGGGTAACAAAAACGTCCAGAATTCTTACGATACAAACTTTTGGACAATTAACATCGTTTGAAACGAATCTTTGTTAAATTATATCGAAAAAAGCGTTTATTACAAGAAGGCGTCAATACGCCATTCGAAAAATGCACTTCGTTCCGTGGGTTAAAACCCACGGCTAGACATATTTAACCACTAATGCGTCTTCGGCGGGTGACACGCCTGCCAGCCTGTTCCCCGGCGTGCATGCGCGGGGCATTAGACGTTAGAAATTCATATTCTTTTGATTATTCTTTGTTTTCTTCGTCTTTACCAAACAGACGCAAAATATTGCTATAGAACAGCAGAATCAAAAAAGCAACCAGAACGGCAACGCCAAAACCCAACGGGGAGACTGGCTTGAAATCTCCGCTGGCGTAGACCATCGGCAAGAGAATCATACTCGTCAACGCGCCGGCGCAGCCAACGAAAATTACGGTCATCAGACCAATGTGCCGATCGTTAAAAGAGGTAAGAATTTTTGCCGTCAAACCGATTGACATAATAAAACCAATCCAGACAAACAGACGGCTCATCATCGGAACGGCGTTGTTGTTCCATTCCTGAAATCCGTTCCGGCTAGGAGCAGAATCAGACGTTTCCGTATTCGAAACAGGCGATTCGGAATTGGAAACGGTTCCCAATTCCGAATTTTGAACTTCAGATTCCAAATTTGTATTTTCTTCGCCCGACGCTGCTGATACAAAAATAGCGAACAGAAATATGCACAGACCTATCAGCAGCGCGAAGTTGCGAGTTATGAGCTGCGAAAGGCGAGGCTGCGTAGCGCCACTCACTCCCGCGACCGCTCCAGTTGGTCGCTTGAGATAATTCCGAATTCCGAATTCCGAATTCCACATTAAACCAACTCCTCACGACAAAAGCTTCTCGCGGTCAGCTCCAACTGCTTAGAGTCTCTTAATAGTTTCTTCTTCCGAGGCTTTCTGCAACGCAGCGCGTTCATTATACAGCGGCTGTTCCGAACCGGCGGGGAAATACTGTGTATCGTCTTCCAGGTAATATGGGCTGGGCAACATCATACCGCCGACGGTGGACTGGCAACCGACATTCATAACGCTCAAAAGCGTTAATGTAAGCAGTAAACCGGCAAAATACAGCGTTCTCATGGCAAGACTCCAAAAATATCTAATATCTTTTTCCGTATCGAACCCGCGAAAGAATCTGTTGTTCAATCTGGAACAGGCTGCTATCTCGCTTCGTTTCGGCTGGAAAAACTATAATTCCACAATAATACCGAAAATCGATACGTCTGTTGATAGTTTTATCGTCTGATTGAACGCTATTCTTGAGTCTGCCAAAGAATAATTTATCGATTTAATTTCTTTTGCGCCCAAATCGCCAATTTTTCACGGAAAATCTTGGCGTTATGCCGAATATCAACCGGAAATGACGGATGAAACAGAAACAGCTCAACGTCTTGAGTCAGAGGACTGGTTTTAGCCAATTTACGCATTTCACCCAGCAATTCCTCCGTTCGACTGGCGTTCCGGCAGATAGACGGGTCTTTCGGTTCAATAATAATAACGGGGACGCGAACGGGCGAGTCAGCCGCCGCGTTTTCTTCTAGAACGCCAACCAAGGCGGCGCGATTGACCAGTTCGGATTGCAAGAAAATGGCTTCCGTCGGAATGGAAAACCACGTCTTGTCTTTTCCGACAACGCGATGAGCCATGCGTCCGCAGAACCAGAATCGGTCTTTGTCGTCCAGATAGCCGACGTCGCCCATGCGGTGCCAGATGAGGTTAGAGGCAGTAGGCAGTAGGCAGTAGGCAGTAGAGTTTCCTTTAGAATCGCATAGCGGTTCAATATCAGTAGCCTTGGGTTTTAACTCACGGGGGCAGTAAGCAGTAGAAGACTCCTCACTATTCCCCATTCCCTGATCCCTATTCCCTAAATATTCAACAATCTTCCCCGTCGCGTTGGCGTCCAGACGGGTAACGTACTGGGGAGAAATCTGCGGACCGGTAACGATGAGTTCTCCGATCTCTCCTTGAGGGAGTTCTTCAATCTGGTCGAGAGTGGGAATGGGACCATCTACAATTTTAATGACTTTCCATTGAATTGACGGGAAATGATTGCCGACGCAAACGCCGGCGCCGACTCGCGTTTTCGGGGCGGTTTCCGATAAAATGCTATTGGAATCGTTGGTGGCCGTAGGCAGGGCTTCTGTGGCGCCGTAGGGCGTGTGAACGACTCCGCCTTCCTGAATGCAGTTGACCATGGTTCTCATGACGGGTTCCAAAACCGGCGCGCCGGCAGAAAGAATCATCTTGACGGATTCCAATCGTTCGCCATGGTCGGCGCAGTACTGACCGACCTTCTTCCAGATGGCGGGCGATCCAAAAGACTGCGTTACGCCCCAGTCTCGAACCGCTTCGATGATATTGCACGGATCGACAGACGCCGGGCGGGAAGCGTCCAGATCCGGCAGAACGGCGGTCGAGCCCATGGCGCAGTTGAACAGTCCGAACATCGGGAACCCCGGCAAGTCAATCTGTCCGGGTTTGATCCCATACTGTCGGGCGATTTCATCCACCTGCATTTCAAATGTTTTATGCAAGTACAAAACCCCTTTGGACGGTCCAGTCGAGCCGGTTGTAAAAATAATCGCCGCCGGGTCGGTCGGCTCCGGTTCCGGAAACGGCGTGTCGGCAACCGTCTGAGCGTCCAGATTTCGGAACTCTTTGAGCGTCTTTCCGCCCCAGAACCAGCGATGACCAACGGTTACGTTAAATTTGGCATGGGGAAAGCGTCCTCGCAGAAAACAGCGAATGGCATGAACTTTGGAAATGGCAAAGAAACCGTCTGGATCGGCGTCCGTTAAACACTTGAGCAAATTCTTCCCGCCCATGCCGGGATCGATAAGAATCATAACCGCGCCGGATTTAAGCAGTCCAAAAACGCTGGCGACAAAATCAATTCCCGGCGTTACCAGAGCTGCAATTTTATATCCCGGCTTAACGCCCATACGAATCAATCCCGCCGCGATCTTATCTGCGTACTCGTTCAGTTCCCGAAACGTAATCGTCTTGTAAACTCGCCCGGAGGGCATTATTTTAAGTGAGAAATTCTCACTACTCGCAGATTGCGAATTACCAGCGTTTTGGGTTTTAACGTACTTTTTCGTTGGTTCAGCGACGGCAATTACGTTAGGCTGGGTTTGAGCCAGTTTTTCGAGTCGATGGGCTACGTTCACGGTTTCGAGTCTGGAAAATGCAAAGGGTTGAATAATCGAATTGACAGGTTTCCTTTCAATTCAAAATTCGTATAATACAAAAGACAGGTTGGAAAAAGCAGAGCTTTTCCCAAACGGATTCAATATACCCCAAAAGATTCCAATTGTCAATGGTAAGGCAAGAGATATGATTAAAATTGGGTGCATGCAAAATTTTCCGACGAAGACAGACAAAATGAGAAGCTGAATCGCGTCTCGAAGAAACGCCATTTCTATAACCGTCGACTTTAGTCTACGGTCGGCAAAGCGCTCTACACATCCCCCTAATCGAGTCCGTCCCTTTTTTCCCCTCCCGGCGCCTACGGCGCCGGGAGGGGAAAAAAGGGGATTTGTCGACTTCTTTTTTGTTAATCTTTTAGGTCCGCGGGTTAAAACCCACGGCTATTAAAATTGAACCACTACGTGGTTCTATGCGGGCGACACGCCCACAAACCGGACTCAACTATGTGCAACGGCAAGAAAAATTTGCGTGCACCCGTTAAAATATGGCTAATCCGTCGAATCTTTAGTAGCCACATGCGAATGAAGTACAAGAAAAAAGGGAGTTCCGCACAGCGAAACTCCTCAATAATAACTAAATGGGAACCAAAGGACGCGTTTACTTTCGTTTACGAATGCACAACAGTCCAGCCGCGCCGAGAATCAGCAAAGCCCACGTTGACGGTTCCGGGACGTCGTTGCTTTGAACAAAGTAATCGGCAAATCCATGAATGTAGCCATCGCCAAAACCGCTCAACAACGCGAAAGCGCTATCCCAAGAGTCAAACGCGCCTTCTGCTGCGTAAAGGGATGCCCCGTCGCCGGACTCGTTCAGATAAAGAATATCCAATGCGTACAGACCTGTTTCACTCAGCGTCAGTGGGATGAATTGAAAACCGTCTGTCCCCTCCTCGGACTCAAAGACGGTTTCGCCATTGAGAGTGATTCTGATCGGTTCGTCGTTAGCAACCGCCAGCGTGTACTGTCCGGCAGATTCTATGTCTAACGTCGTAGAAGCGTCAATGCCAGAGTTTTGGGCTCTGAATTTGCTGAGATAAAACTGATAAAGCTTATCGTCCGGTTCAGCTCCGCCGGTAATATAGTTGGCTAACGCGTCCAACGAGTCAATGCCCGTTCCATCGAGGGAATAAACTTCCGCATTAAATCCGGGCAGATTCTTATCGGAAGACAGATTTCCGGCTTTAATCGCTTTTTCGCTGGCTGCGACCTCGGCTTCGGTCGGGGCGAATTTGATTTGACGAATCTGGTCGAGTTCCATGTGACTCCAGCTCGAACCGCCGTCGGCGTCTACGATTTTGAGGTAAACGGACTTGCCTTGAATGTCCTTTAAATTCCAGAAATCGTACATGAAGTTGTTGGTGTTGTCGCCGGTTGCCGAGAAATAGACCTCTTCGGTGTCAGCGTCGATTAAATCGATGTGCTTGTTGCTGATGTTGTTTCCGCCGGCGATGAGGAATTCCATAATGTCGCCCTGAACGAGGAACGGGTCAGAACGAAGAACGCCTGTCGTTTGCTCTTCCCCGTAGGCGGCGGTGCCGGTGCTGAGGAATCCCTTTGTTCCAGCGGAAATCGTACCGGATTCGTCAACAAACCAGGCAGTGGCGGCGCTTCCGTTTCGCGAACCGTTTGTAAAGTGTGTAACAGAATCGAGCTTGTTTCCATCGGCGTCAATTTCGTACATGCCGTTGAAGTCGCCGGCTGTATCGAAGTTGAAGTTGTTGAGAACAAGATGATGCTGTGCCGCATCGGCGATATAGCTGATTTGCGATATATCGGCGGTTAAATCGGTAATGCCAATCCAGCCGTAGCCGTTAGTCTGTCTGTCCATGGCGACGAGCATAACGTTGTGCCCTTCCAGACCGTTAAGCGGAAGCGAAGCGTTATACCAGGTCGCGTTGCTGTTTCCAGTTTTGGAAATGATTTTCCCGGAGGAATCGCGGACGAAATCGCCTGTTGTCAAGTCCCACAGAGCCACACCAGCGCCGCCAGCGGTGCGGCTATCGAAGTTCAACGCCGTTGCTGAACCTGCAACAGAGAACGTAATGGCAGCATTTTCAGGAAGTTCGTCTGCAACGGTGAACTGAGGTCCCCACAGAGCTGTCGTGATGGAGTCGGATGCGCTTTGACCGGAAACCGTAGACGTTGAACCATCACTAATATTATAATAGCTGTGCAGACAGTATTTATTTTGGTACGAACAGGCAACGCCGAAAGTCGAGCCGCCGCCAGAATACCATTCGTCGGTTCCCTTGCCCATCGAAAAATCTTCAACGCGAATCGAGCCGCGGTCGGCGTTCATCATGGCTTGAATTTCCGAGGCTGACAGGGCGGCGTCTGTAATGGAAACTTCTTTCATTTTCCCTCTGAAATAGGAGTTTCCTGTTTCTTTCATTCTGCCGATTTCCAACGTCTTGCCGCCGGCAAATGCCGTTACGCCTGTACGCTCTGCAACTTGCTCTCCATTGAGGAAGATTCTCTGCGTTTTAGAGTCAGCGTCGTATTGGAATGTCAGATAATACCACTGATTAGGGTTGAGGGTTGTGTCTGCCGCTTTCAAATCGTTGTTGTAGAAACCCATAATTGGGTTGCCGTTGTTCACTAAAAGATGCAGAGACTGGTTATTGGTTCCCCACGTAGTGTTGCCGAAGATTGCCTGGTCGCCGGAAATGTCGTCCATGTTAATCCAGACAGAAGCGGTAAACGACCCGTTAAGACCGGCAGACCCAACAGGGAGGTTGGTTTTTAAATATCCAGAAGAACCGTAGAAAGTCGTTTCGCCGTTGAGCCACGAATGACCGGTTTTTCCGGAATAGGAAACGTCTGTATTTTTATCGCACTTTCCGCCGGTTGCCATGCTGATATTGATGGTGTTTGCTTCCGCCGCTTCCAGCTTGGTTGGATCTCCGCCGTTGTTGAGATACGTGATTTGATTGTTACGCAAAGCGCCGGAGTAAATCGCAACGTCATCCAGAGAAATGTTTGCAAAAGCCTGATACGCAGCAGCAGAAGCGCTATAACGACCGCTAAAGACCAACGGTTCGCCTTCACCGCCAGCCGTGGTGGCGGAATCGGTAATGCGCGTTATAAGCTGACCGTCCATGTACAGTTCTCGGTACGTTCCTCCAAAGACGCCAACGAGATGATGCCAATTGCCATCGTCCAGGTTTGTATAGGCGCCGGTAATATTAGGCGCAGGATCGTCATCGCCGTTCGAACGTCTATAAGTAAAAGTTGGACTGGTTGTTGTGCTGTAGCGACGCAGCTGATATCCATAGTTGTTCTCACCGTATTTTGCTATATAAGGCGACCAGCTGGAGCCTGCAGGCAATCCCTTAACCCAGGCTGAAATCGTAAAGGCTCCGCCATGGAAGTCGTAAGTTGTTAAATAATTTGGGCTATCCAAAGCTGCTTTTGTGGAAGAGTTTTGAATAACAGCATACGTATTGTTAGTAAAGGAGATGTAATTCCCGGAAGAAAGATGGTTTCCAGCTTCGCCAGCGATAGGATTGTAAGAAACCCCGGTTCCCTTAATCAAACCGTCGTGCGTTCCCGCCGCCTGATAGCCGGAGGATTCCACAAAAGTTCCGCTGGCAACCGTGTCAGAGTCGAACGTCCAGTACCCTTGCAAAACGGGATCCGCCTGCGCCGTTGAAGCGAAAATTCCAAACGTCATGATGGCAGCCGCAATAATGCCAAACAATAATGCGCCGTTGATTGTGTGTGTAAGTTTCATTTTGATTCGTATAAATTGGTTTATTATTGTAATGAATAATTTAAGTTCAAATTAATACACTGTCTTTATGATAACATGTATCTATATGTACACAGTTCTCACTTATACATTATATCATAAAATCCGATTTTTTCGCAGAGCAAAAAAATTTTTTCGAAAAAATTCCAGAGAGTATGAGTAGTTTTATCTGTTGTAATTGCAAATATTGTCAAGATAGGCAAATATCCATCAGCAAGAGTGGGATTCCGGTCTCTTTCCCTTGCTGACAATTTGATCAATTCCGCATGTTTGAGTTAATTGAAGGAATTGTTCCGTTTAAGAAATTGTTATCTTTACTCTTTTGAGAGGAGTCAAATGGAGAGGAAAGAATAGAACTTTTTTGTTCCTTATTAAAAAACCATTCCTTGGAACTCGAATCGGGATAATCATAATCTTTATTCGGATTTCCATGAAACTTGGCGTTAAACTCGTCTGTTCTCTGTTTTTTATAATTATCCAAGTGTTGAAGCAAATCTTTGGCAATTGGACTGCCTAATTCGGCAGCCTGTTGAATGAGTTTTTCAGCTCGGCTCTGAACTTCAGCGGTCTCTTCCGGCTTGCAGCTGCGCGACAAAAAAGCCGCTTTGAGAAGCATTGCCTTGGCGTAGTTGAGTTCTACAGCCAAATCCAGGTAACGATGGTATTCTTCGAGATCAACGGGTATTCCTGAATCGATAAACATCTCTGTCACGTCCAAATAGTCAAGCATATTCCCCTTATCAGCCGCCTGTTTAAGCCATTGTCTCCCTTCTTTTAACAATTTCATTTTCCTGGCTGGATCATCCTCTTTTCCCCCGGCTTTGACAGATTGAAGCCCCAGAATAACCATTGCCATTGTCTGACCGGATTGCGCCGCTTTGCGAAGCGCTTCCTCCCCTTCCTGTTTCAATTGTTGATCGTTGCTTCTGGTCAGCAGCATACCGCCTGCCGTTGCCTTATCAAAAGCGTCGCCCTGCTTCGCTGCGTTACGTAAAATTGTTCTCATTGATTTTTCATTTGTTTGAGATAATCCCCAAAATGTTGCAGCATGCGAAACGCCTTCTTTTTCCATCCGTTTAAGACAGTATTTATTGAAATACAAATAAAACTCTGCACAAATTAACGCTTCTTCGTAACTGTACCGTTTAAAACAAAATTTCCCTTCGTCAATTTCGCCGATTGTAATTTTTCCATTGTCATTAATGCCGTCTCGTGCTAATTCCATAGCAAAATAGCGCTTTGATTTCTCTGTGTCCTGTTCAACGCCCAGCCCCTTTCCATACAAGAGCATTAACATTACATACTCTTTATTATCTTCTAAAATTTGAACTCCTTTTTTGACGTCCTGTTTAACGCCTTTGCCTAAAATATAACACATTCCAAGATATTTATTGGCTCTTCCAGCATCCAATTCAACCGCTTTTTGAAGATACGGAAACGCCTGCTCGAAGTTCTCGGTTCCGTCGGGGTTATAACACGTAAATATGAATTGCGCTAAAAAAGCCCAGGGTTTATTGTCGTCCATAGCCTTTTTAAGCTCTTCAAACGCTTTTTCATCTTCGTCAGACATCCAATAGTCGTATATAAGAGCGAACCACACGCGCCGGTTTCCAAGTTCCATTGCCAGCGAAAGAAGCTCTCGAACTTTCTCCCTGTCAAACGAACAGCCCGCAGTCTCCTCTTTATAACAGCAAGCTACCCGATAAATCAAATCGCCAATATTTACATAGCTATCGTACTGCCACAGATCGCTTATCGTGTTATCCGGATTTGATACATCGACATCGGTTGGACATTGGATTTCTTTACCGCGGATTTTGGAATAATCCACGCTCATACATCCTCGTCCCCATTTGAGATACTGCTCCGAAACCGGGAGAGCCGCGCCGTTGTCTTTCCCTTCCTGGCTATTCTCTTTCCTGTCCTTTAAATACTGCTCGATTAATCCCTCAGACTCTACTAAAGCAATTTTCTTTTTTTCAATTTCCTCTGACGAGTCCTCACGACCGTTCAGGCAACCCATTAAGTATAAGTATCTCGCATTGGGGAATTGGGCGTTGCTGGCGAGTTTTAAATATTCGTCTTTCCTTTTACCCATTTCAGGAACGTCGGCGCGCAGAAGGATAAACGCATAATATTGAGCGGGCGCGTATCCATAGCTGGCGGACTTATCCAGCCAGTAGTCAAACATGTAACGGTTTTTCTCCGTTCCAATTCCTTTGATATACAAATAAGACAAACACAGCATGGCGACAGGATTGCCGCGGCTTGCTAATTGATCCATCGCTTGAAACAGCCGCGTCTTTTCCGAATCAGGAACGATTGCTTTGTCTTCACAGACTTTCATAACAGCATATAACGTCCCTTCATCAATCTCCCAATTGCCTGCGTTAAGAAGCATATCCATCAGACGGGAAAAGCGTTTCTGAGCAATCGCTTTATCGTTATCCGTATTTTGGAAATAATGCTCTAAAAGAGAAACAGATAACAACGATAGAACATTGGCGCTCGCCAGCGTTTGGAGCGCTGACAAATCGACATTGTCCAACAATTCGTCTGCTCGTTTTAGTCCATCTTTGTCATTCATTCCCCACAAATTTGCCGCAGCCATAACTCTTGTAGAGTCGTCTTTTGCATTTTGATATAGTTGAGTTAACAAATCCAGAGCTTTCTGTTCGTCCCTTTCAAAACCAATTCCCAGACGATAGGCGTTGGCGAGTTTTCGAATAGCTGTAACGTTCCCGGAATCAGCAACAGACTGCAATAACGCCTTGCCCTTCTCGACGTCTTTTTTCGTCCCCAGCCCTTCCATGTATCCAAACGCCAGGTATATTTTACCGTCTTCATATCCAGCGTCCGCCGACTTTTTCAAACATTCAAACGCGGTATTGTCGTCATCTTTCTCGATTGCTATAAGTCCCAGCTTATACCAGGCTTCTGCAGAGCCAGCTTCCGCCGCAACTTTGAGCCATTGTTCCACCGCCGCAATGAAATTACGTTTTTCCGCTTCCTTCGCTAACTCCATAGCCGCTTCCGCGTTGCCGGATTCCGCTTCTTTCATCAATCGTTCTCTTTTATCATCCGGTTTTTCGTCGTTTTTTTCGCTCTGCTCTTTTGCCTTGTCTTTTGGCTTGAATTGAGGTTTATACGTTGGAACGGGCGGCAGTTCATCCCAATCTTCTATTTCATTATCATCCGATTCTTCAGCGACCTTTTCGCTTTGCTTCTTCGCCTCATCTTTTGGCTCTGAAGGAACTCTAAATGTCGGAACGGGTGGAAGTTCGCCCAACTCGTCAGCTGGCTCGTCCGCAAAGACAACCAGAGGCGTTAAAACGAATATAATCAAATGGAATACGGTAATCGTGAACTGGCGAGTTGACATCGTTGTTTTCCTTGTATAATCAGTTTCAAGAAATTACATGGCAATAATAATATCGCGTTACTATATTAAACCAGAACTGAGCGTTTTGTCAAGAGAATTTTGGAGTGCGACGGCTTGCCGTCGCTTTCATAACCAGAACTGTCTAGAATCGCGAAAAAAGTATTTCGTGCCGATAAAGCGGTGAAATAAAAATAATCAACGTAGAATTTTATAGGAGATTCGAGCGTTATTGGCTCCGAATGTTAATCTTCGCCTAACGTTGCCCGCTGAAATAAAAGCGACCAACGGGAGCGGTTATAATACGTCTCGTGCGGGTGCGAAGCCGCACGGGCAGAAGGACAAGGTTTTGCTTCCGAAAAAGCTGATTTCGGCGCTATCCACATCCAATCAGGAGCCGACCTTGTCGGCGCGGATTGGGAGCGGCGCCTCGCCGCCCACTCATACTCCCCTTTCCAAAAAACTTTAGGTAGGGAATGAATTAGACTACAAACTACTGCAATGCTTCTGCCAGAGCGTCAATTTCCTCTTTGGTTCGCTTTTCTGTAACGGCGACCATGAAGCAGTCGGACAGTTCCGGGAACCATCGTCCTAAATCGACGCCGGCGAAGATGCCCTTGTCCAGCGCGGCGGAAAGACGTTTCTGAACGTTTCCGTCTTTGACGCGAACGACGAATTCCTGGAAGAACGGCTGATTCGGGAACCGCAGTTCCAAACCGTCGACAGCGGCGAGTTTCTTTGCAGCATAGTCTGCCTTGGATGCGATTTGGGTACTGAGTTCTTTCAGTCCTTCCGGTCCCAGCAGAGACAGATAAACCGTCGTGCGGAGCGTCATGAGAGCCTGGTTGGAACAGATGTTGGACGTCGCCTTTTCGCGGCGAATGTGCTGCTCTCGCGTCTGAAGCGTTAAAACCCAGCAGCGGTTTCCGTTGCGGTCTGTCGTTTGACCAACCAGTCGACCCGGCATGCGGCGCAAGTACTTTTCTCTCACGGCAAGAATTCCCAAGTGGGGACCGCCGTAGGACATCGGGTTGCCCAGCGGCTGACCGTCGCAGGTTACAACGTCCGCGCCCATGTCGCCGGGACGTTTGAGCAATCCCAAAGACGTCGGTTCAGTCGCAACGACCAGCGCCGCGCCGACGGCGTGAACCAGTTCCGCAATGGCGGGGACGTCTTCCAGAATCCCGAAGAAGTTGGGGCTGGCAACCAGAACGGCGGCAACGCCGGAAACGACTTTGCTTTTCAGTTCGTCCATGTCAATAGCGCCGTCTTTACAACCGACAACGTCCAGCGTCAAATCCAGTCCAGACGTGTACGTCTTAAGAATTTCCATGTATTCCGGGTGAATCGTGCCAGCCACGACGAGCGTTTTCGCCTTGGGGTTTCCCGCCGCGGTTAGCAGAGCCGCTTCTGTAAAAGCAGTTCCGCCGTCGTACATGCCCGCGTTGGAAACGTCCATGCCGGTCAGGTCGCAGACCATCGTCTGGTATTCAAAAATGACTTGCAGGTTACCCTGAGCGACTTCCGCCTGATACGGCGTATAAGACGTGAGGAACTCGCTTCTGCTGGCGACGAAATCGACCACGGCGGGAATAAAGTGGTCGTAACAGCCCGCCCCGAGGAAACAGGTCGCCTTCGACGCCCCGACGTTTTTCGCTGCCAATCGGTGAATGTCGGCGTCCGCTTCCATTTCTGTCATGCCTTCCGGCAGGTCGAGCGGTCGATGAAGTTTGTCCGCGTCCGGAATATGAGCAAAGAGTTCTTCTACGCTCGAAACGCCGATCGCTTCGAGCATCTTCTGTTCGTCTGAATGAGTATAGGGGATGTACATATTAGTGGAGTGAGGAAAAAAGAGTGATAGTTAGTTAGGAATTAGGAGTGAGGAGTGAGGAGTTTACGCGAAGCGCCTCACTACTGCCTACTGCCTATTGCCTACTGCCTACTCCTTAACTCTTTCGATGTATTCGCCGGTTCGTGTGTCGACTTTGATCTTTTCGCCCTGTTCGACAAAGTTCGGGACGATGATGTCAGCGCCGGTTTCGAGTCTGGCGGTTTTGGTAACGTTGGTAGCGGTGTTTCCACGAACGGCGGGTTCCGCAAAGGCAATTTCCAGAACAACGTGGTTGGGCGGCGTAACTCCCAGCGGGTTGTCGTTGTGGAGCATCATCGTGCAAACCATGCCTTCTTTGAGGTACTTCCAGGCGTCGTCAACCAAATCCTTGGACAGTTCGTACTGTTCGTAGGTTTCGTTGTTCATGAAGACGTAGGTGTCGCCCTGAACATAGAGGAACTGAGCGTCGATTTCTTCGATGTCGGTGCCTTCGATGGTATCGCCGCTTTTCCAGGTGCGGTCAAGAATCGTGCCGCGAATGAGGTTGCGGAGCTTGCACTTGTACAGAGCCTGTCCTTTGCCCGGTTTGACGAAGTTGCATTCAATCATGATGTACGGGTCGCCGTCAATCTGAACCTTCAATCCTTTACGGAAATCGCTGGTATTGTACGTTGTCACGGTAAGTAGTCCTTTTCTTAAAAAAAATATTGATTATAATATGCGTGAATCATGTACCAATTCCCGCATCCTGACGAAATTCTGAGTTCTCCGGCTGAGCTGCTGACGTTCGCGCGCATATCAGCCGACAAGATAAGCCCGCTTTCAGACGCGCCTGACGCTTTAGCCGCGTTAAACGCAGCTGCGGAGGTTCAGCCGGTGCGAGTTACCCGTCATTTCGCAAGGCGAATTGAGCCCGGAAACCCGCGCGATCCGCTCCTCCTACAGACGCTTCCGTCTGTCGATGAACTTTCCAGTCCTCCTGATTATACCAGAAATCCGTTAAAAGAACAGTATAGGGGGCAAAATTTACTGGCAAAATATTTTGGACGGGTTTTACTCATCGCTTCCAACGCCTGCGGAGGAGCTTGTCGATTCTGTTTTCGACGCTTTTCTCTGAAAAATAGCGAAGAGAACGAAGTTGGAGAAACCGTTCAAAACGGCGATTCCAGCTGTCAAGCGTCGGGAAGTAAAATTCAGCATCTGCTGTCTGCAATTGATTTTATAAAAAAGTCGCCAGACGTCAATGAGGTCATTCTTTCCGGCGGCGACCCCCTTCGCCTGGACAACGAACAGTTTCGAGAGCTTTTCGACCGCTTGCTGGCAATTGAGCATGTAAAACGAATCCGCATTCATTCCCGAATGACGATTTACTATCCGCCCCGCATTGACGACGAACTTTTGACGCTGTTTTCGGAAGTCGTCGAGAAAAGAAGAACGCTGTTTTTCGTCTCGCACGTCAACCACGCTAACGAAATCGACGACGAAGTCGTTGAGGCGTTTGACCGCTTGAGAAGAACCGGCGCCGTCATGCTTCAGCAGGGAAGCCTGCTCAAAGGAGTGAACGATTCCGCCGACGCCCTTTGCGCGCTGTACGAAAAGCTCATCGACTGCGGCGTCGTTCCGTACTACCTGCATTTGTTAGACCACGTCGCCGGCGCGGCGCATTTTGTCGTCGACGATAAAACCGCGATGGATCTTATCGCAGAGATTCGCAACCGGCTTCCCGGCTACGCCGTTCCCCGCTTGGCAAGAGAAGTCCCCGGCGAAGGATCGAAAAGAATTTTAGGATAAACCTATCCCCAAAAAAGGAAAGACTATGGATAACAACGAAAACAAAGGAAGTATAATTCAGTTTCTGAAAAAAACGTTTGGAATTCTGATAAACACGCTTTATTTTTTGGTGGCGGGAATACTGTTTCTGTTGAGAGCGTTTTTACAAATGGCAGGTCCGGACTTGGGCTTTTTTCTGCTTCTTATACTAGCGCTTCCTTTCTTACTCTTTTATTGGCAGATTAATTCTTCCTTTGAACCGTTTGACCTTTTAGCCCGTTATTTCGGCGCTGGCTTGGGAGCGGTTCTCGGACTTCTAAGCGGAGTAGCCGCCTTGTTGGGATTCGGAATAATGAACTGCTGTTTTTCACGCTGTAACAATGACGACGCCAGCCCGCAGGAGACAGAGGAAAAAGAAGAGTCTTCAGAACAGACGTCTGAAGAAACCGTCGAAGAAACCCCAAAATCGATTTTAACAACGCCCATTGAACAAACAAAATTTTTCAAATACATTCAATCAATACTTCAGCCTGTGGGCAAAGGAATAGAATGGCTATTGATGCGGTTATCAAAGTACATTCTGTATCCTCTGCTTTGGATAGCGCTGTCAATTCTGATACCGGCTTCCTTCGGATCTTTTTTAGGACTTTGCATTGATTCCAATTACGCATCCTTCTTTTCGACTGAGAAAAACGTTATCGGATGGGGTTATATTCTGGATACGATCTTTGTTATTGCAGCTTTTCTTGCGATTCAAATATTGTTACTCGTTAAATGCAAGCCAACAGCCTGCTCAAAACGCCATTCACGCGTTCGTTTTTATACAGGAATCGTTTTGATTCTGCTCCCGATAATTGCAACCTGCATCGGAACAGAGGTTTTGTGCCGTCCCGCCATTCCGTATAAGGACAAGGAACTGGAATGCGGCGTTTACATCTATTCAAATAACACCTCCTATAATGTGAAGGGCGTCAATATTTATTCGTCGCGCTGCGGCGGATTTTCTCATTCCGGATTCTGTCTGATAACCAAAGACCCGGAAACGGAAAACGCGCAACTTCAAAAGCTGGGTCTAAAACCGCTGCGATTTACCAAGCTTCAACGCGGCTATTACGTCAATATGATAAGCATGGTAGTTCCAGACGTAGACGGCTTTACCAACTATCAAAGCCGATGTTATCCACAGGAAAACGCATATCAGTTCGATATAGACGCACTAAAAAACTATCTGGCTGGGCATTCTCCCAACGACTTGCCCGCCCCGGCTCTGCAACTTAAACTAATCCCGGTTACAGACGTCAGCAAATCCTGGAATTGTATTGAGGAATTCAAACAAACGTATAACAAACGTTTTCCCAACGGCATGGTTTATAGCCCAATTCCCTATACAGACGAACATGTCAAAACAATTAACTGTAACACTTATTCTGCCGCTGTTTTAGATACTCTTTTCAAAAACAATCTGATTAAAGCTGACAACCAACAAACGATCAATCAGTTTGAAAAATTTTTCAATCCGCGGTTCAGTTTCGGAGGTCAGAAGTTGGCTGACGGGCAAAAGCTTAACGAATTTCTGGCTCAAGAGAACGCCTCGGAACAGGTCAAGCGCCATTGGGAATTCGTCAAAACCGCCCCGCTGAGCGAACAAAACTTTTGGGCAAACGTTCTTCGCCCAGACAGCGACTTCGGCAAGAGTTTATCCACTTTGGTTGAAAAGCCCAAAGATTAACAGGAACGCCCTGCTCTGTTAATAGAATTTGACAATTCATTCGTTCCAGCGGAGGAAAGTAATATTATTACAGAAAACATAATGGAAGGTCGAGAACGGCTCTTTGACAACGTCCAGACGCGCGCCAAAACCGCGTAACGTAAACAAATCTTTCTCTTTCCCTGATTGTGCGGATCGATTTCCCATGAACCGTACAAGCCCAAAAGCCAATGCTGCAGGACGCCGCGTCGGCTTTTTGAGTTTTTTGATGGTTATTTCTGGTTATGTAGCGTCGATCTGTTATTGCTTTGGTGAATTTTTAATAATTAAATCTTCCCAAAGCTTTTCACGTTCTTGTTTCTGCTCTTCGGTTTGACGCCAAATCGAGAACGGTTTAGAGGTCTTGATCCCCATCTCGAAAAGAAGCGACGGTGCGATGTCACTCATCATAATCACGTCCTCGTTTACGAGAATATTTTCCTGGCGGCTTCCTGGCTTTTTGATAAGAAGCGTAGGATTAAACTGTGCAACAGCTGGCGACAAGTGCATGCCGTGATCCCCCAAAATAATAATCCACGAGGAATCGTAGCTTCCAGACCTCTTGAGATAGTCAAAAAAAGCGTCCAGTCTTTGAGAAAAATATGCTTTGCCGAACTTTAAATACGCTTCTGATGAGGGGGAATACGGTTCTAAATCCAAGTCGTGCCATCCATTAAGATGGTATAACTTAAAATATTTTCTGGAATCCAGCTGCGGCTCTTCCGGCGGTGTGAAAAATGGCGTTTCATCCACAAATTCCTGTTGCATGAAACGAGAGAAATTGGAAAATTCCAAGGTATGAAATGAATCCCAACCTTTGCCTGAATAAAGATTATAACAGATTTGTTGGCATTGATATGAAAATTGAAAAGACCAATATTTCAAACAAAGGGGAGAAAGACGGTAACAGGTAAAAGGCAAGATCGTTTCCTCTAAGACGCGGCATGAAAACACCTTCTTCTTGGTCAGGGAATCTTCGTTAAATGTCGTATTTGAAAGCCACTGGCAATCTTGCGGAAAATAAATACTCGTTCCACAAAACGGATACATCTCATTGGTATATCCTTTTTGTGCGAGAATGGGAAGCAAAGAATTATCCGAGTTATACATCCGTTCTTTGTCTTTGAAATAGGTTTTAACGGACATTGACTGATGGCTATAGTCTTTATTGGGATCCCATTTTAAATTCTTTTCAAACAGATCGCTCCCAGTTAATAACGTTGGAACCATGTAAAAGGTTAATGGAAACTTCGCTATAAAATGTGGAAAATATTCAAAATCATGAAATGTATGATTTGTAGTTTCATATTCGGATTTGTACAATTCATTAAAACATTCGTTTCCAAAAGAATCCAGAAGGATAATATAAATATTCTCCTGTTTTGACGTTTGATGAATACTCGAATAAATCTCTGAATTATTCAGAAGCCGGTTAAATTTCGAGGAATCGTAAGATGACAGAGCGGGAATAATTGCCACGGTTTGGGAGATTAAAAGAATGATTCCCAATTTATACAGGTGTGTAATAACGAAACTCTGAAAACGAAAGACCAGATAAAAAAAGAGAATATAAATCAAAATCTCAATGATTCCGTAAACAGGAAGCGACGAAAACGTTTGGATGAGGTTGGAATCATCGGACGGCCACAGGAAAAAACTGCTCTGAATCCACATACAGAACAAAATGGACGTTGAGACCAGAAGAACTGTAGTAAAGCATCTAAAACGTACAAAGCAGAGCAAAACCGCAAAGCAAACCCCGAAAATACCGATCGAACATAAACCGGTTACAAGAAGAAGCTGAAGAATCGTAAACGAATACTCCTGCAGATTTCCCAGATAAATAATAAGTGAAACGGAAAAAAACAGGAACGCAATCAATCCTGATACCAGCAGGGATTTACAGATTTTTTCGGTCAAATTCATTTCAATATTTCTTCTTATTTGCTAAATAAAATCAGCGTTCGGTCTGAATCCGAGATGGGGAATGTTTCGACAGTCGGGAAATACGATTTGAATGCCGAGATGCAGCTCTCAAGGTTGTAATCCGGGAAAATGTCTTCGCGGGAGCTAAGAAGCCTCTGAACCTGCGAGTCCTGTTTCGGCACAAACTCCAGGATCGCCCGATCGCCCAGCGCGCTAAGCATCTGCGCTACATAATCGAACGGCAAATTGTTCCCGATGCACAAATGATGGATCAGAGCCAGCGAAAGCGAAACGTCGCATCGCGCTCGTTCCATAAACGATTTCCGCTCTCGGTTCAGAAACCCGATTCCTGGAGATGGATTCGTCAAATCCTGAAGTACCGGGTAGAGATTTTTCTCCCGCGCTTTGCGGACTTGCACGTAGTTTTTATCGACCGCCACCGGGTCAATATCGGCAGAAATCAAAGTTTCAATGCAGGACGGAAGCCCGCGCGAGAACTCGCCGCAGTTTGCGCCCAAGTCCACGAGTTTTTTGGGCTGGAGCTGTTCGCAAAGCTCCGAAACGAGTTTATGCTTGGCGCCGAAAGCTCCCTGAGTGTAATTCGTGTCGTTATAGTAGTCGCCCCACTCGGTCGCCTGATATGGAAGCGAAATCGATTGAACCATATCAAGCAGATTTCGAATCAGGAGTTTGAGTTTGTCAAGCGAAATGCTCCCTGCCGTTTTGTTGAGCGACTGGTCTCGCGTGCTCTCGTACTTGCGGAGCATTTTCGCATGGGCGTGAATGTGAATCTGACACGATGGACTAAATCGGCTGCGCCACGGGAGATTTTTCGAGACGAAATCGAGCGGGAAACCGTCGATCCAGTCTCGAAACAGCGCTGAGAAGCGCAGGTCTTTGCGGCTCATCAGAAGCAGTGGACCAAGAAAGTGCATACAAAATTGACGGTACGCAGTCCAAGGTCGACCCTCCTCGTACTTTTCAAACGACAGAATGTCAATAAAAATCGGGCGGCTGCGGAACATCTGGACGTTATAGGCGGAAGCGTCCTTAAGCGTCATGCCGTGTTCGAGCGCTGCCTGTTGTATTTTCAGAGTTAATATAGCCGAGTCGCGCAGCTGCGAGAAGCACCACTCGTACGGATACGAAATAAACGGG
This sequence comes from Thermoguttaceae bacterium, assembly GCA_017447745.1. Lineage (GTDB taxonomy): Bacteria > Planctomycetota > Planctomycetia > Pirellulales > Thermoguttaceae > RUG11551. The sequence continues at coordinate 4,717 of JAFSMW010000062.1, read as the reverse complement.
ACGCGGTCCACCTCGAGAAACTTCCACACGTTTCCGTCAGCGGGCTTACTGTCAAACGGCGAGACGGCAATTTCCCGAAACGGAATGATCCAGCCGTTTTTTTGAAGCGTTTCAGAAAGACCGCTTGTTACGAAAAGCTCGTAATCCTCGCGTCCAGCCTGATTGACTGTCCGGTAAATTGAACCGTCTTTTTCAAAAACCAAACCTGCGGGGTCGCGAAACGAACCAAAATTTTGAAAGTTACTCATCTTTTTTCTCTGAATCGGATTGTTCGTTTGCGTTTACGTTTTCATTCCAGTCGTCTATCTGGTTTTGCGTGTCTTTCTTACCAAAGATAAAATTATACAGCGGGCGGAAAAATGCCAATACAGCAACAACCCCCGCAGCAAGAACTTGAAGCACCATACTTCCGGTAAATGGGTCAAGGTAGGCAAATAACATAATAGTTCCTTTGTCTTAAAATATGAAACGATTAAATAATAATCGGTTTGTGTGGTTGAATTTTTACTCTTTGTGAGTATTAATTTGGTAAACAAAAATGTGGATATAAGCTCTAATTGTTGTAGATACTTTTTCGACCACGCTAACAACAACCAAGAGTCTATAATATAATATTAGTATATTCAATTTCACAACAAATTTCAAGGGGTTTGTTGCTGAAAAATACAAAATTGTTTACAAGAAATGATATAATCGTTCCGTCTTTACTGATTTTGATTGCCCTTGAAATAATAACCGAGAATTTTTCCATTTTGATACGCAGTTACAGGACGATCCGTTTTTTTGACGTATTTTATAGCGAATTCTTCCCAAAACCGTTGATTATTACTTTGGGATCGGGTAGAATTATAGGTAGCAGTCGCTAGCTATTAGCTCCTGGCTGTTAGCCTGTGCATTTGTAATTCTCGGCGTTAATTTTTAAAGCCTGAAACTAAAATAACCAAGCTAGAAGCTAAAAGCTCCCATTTCCCCCCCAACCCGAAAGGAACTTAATCATGCGTTACCGAATTTTACTGTTGTGCGTTAGTTTACTGGCGCTGTGTGCGACGACGTCTGCGGAAAAACCGAACGTCGGATCGCCGTACGGCGTTTGCGCTCATCTTGGCGGAGGTCAGGAATTCGACGCCATGCCGGCAAACCTGGCTGCCATGCGGGCGGCGGGAATTCGTTGGGCGAGAGCTGACTTCTCCTGGAACGCTGTCGAATGGAAAAAAGGGAACTGGCATTTTAATCATCTGGACAGAGTCCTCGACGAAGCCGATAAGGCGGGGATTACGATTCTGCCGATTCTCGACTACAACGTGCCATGGGCGAACCCGGCATTTCAACATCTGGACGACTGGAGCGAGTACGTCCGCCGGCTGGTAACGCGATACAAGGACAGGATTCGTTATTGGGAAGTCTGGAACGAAGAGAACATCCCGAACTTCTGGAAACAGCCCAACGCGAAGGATTATGTAACGCTGCTGAAGAGGACGTACGAGATTATCAAGGAAATCGACCCGGATTTACAGGTCGTCTTTGGCGGGCTGGCGGGCGTTCCTCACGAGTATTACGAAAACGTTCTCAAAGAGGGCGGCGGGAAGTATTTTGACGTCGTCAACATTCACCCATACCGCGGCGGGATTGTAACAGTTCGTCTGTGCAATCAATTTCTTGACGACATTAAAAAGTTCCGCGACTTGACGATTAAATACACTGGCGAAGACCGTCCGATTTGGATTACCGAGATGGGCTGGGCGACTCCGCCGGCGTTCGGGACGGCTAACCGACAGGTTATCGAAGCGGGACTGAAACAGCTCTATCCGGACAGGCTGCCAGGCAAGTTTGCCGCGCTGTACGATTCAAAGTACGACGCCTCGTCACAGTTCCCACCGGTTATTATGGGGTCGACGATTCCCAGCGGCGTGGATGTTGACTACGTTTCCCTTGAACAGCTCAAAACGCTTTCGCCCAAAACTCATCCGTGTCTGCTTCTGCCGCCGGGCGAGCATTTCCCGACGCCGTATTATGACAATCTGGTTGAATACGTTCGCAGCGGCGGGACGCTGATTCTCGTCGGCGGGGTGCCGCTATACTACGTCAGCCAATGGGATGATCACGGTTTCCTGACGCACAGCGGACACGCCTCCGACTCGTATCGTCACACACTGCGAATCGGCTGGGAAGCTTACTGGACGAAAAAGAACGTCCCGGAACACGCGCGCCTGGTTCCGGTCAAGGAATACGAAGACATTCTCAAGGTGGCAGTTAAGGACCAGGGAAGCCGATTTCTCAACGCCGATTTGCTCAAGCCAGGCGACAAACTGATTCCGATTCTCAATGCGACGAAAGAGGATTACACCGCCCCCGTTGCCGTGGTTATCAAGTTTGATTCCGATTACAAGGGCGCGCTGATCGTTTCAACCGTCATGAACGGCGGGAACACCAACGTTTCGTCCGAGCCGAATCAGGGCGTCTTCCTCGCTCAGGCGTACCTTCTCGCCTTTGCCGGGGGAATAAATCGTTACTTCTGGTACGAATTCCAGGCGGTTGAACAGGACGACGTCGACAGAGAACATCACTTTGGAATGGTTCATCGCGACTTGAGTCCAAAGACCGGCTATCTGGCGATGAAGACGCTGACGAAGATGCGCCCGGACGGCTCCGTTCAGAATCCCGGCTGGCTCAAAGACGATTTCTGCCAAATCAGCTGGAAGCGTCCGGACGGCAAGACTGTAACAGCCGTCTGGCTTCCCGGATTTGAAGCGGAAAGAACAGTGAAGTTACCCGCGCCCGTCGAATCCGCCTGCGATTGCTTCGGCGAGCCGGTTAATCTTCCAGCACTCGAAGGAACGACGTACAAACTCAAGCTGTCGCCGAAAGTCTTGTACCTTGTAACGCCATAAGAGTTGCGAGTAGGGAGTAGGGAATGGGGAATAGGGAATAGATATTCGCCGGAGGCGAATTAAAAACCACTCCCTATTCCCTACTCCCTATTGCCTCATTCTTCCTCCGCCGAGGAATAATTGACGTCTTTTCCGGCGAGCCATTCCAGATAGGCGTCTAAAAAGCCCTGGATGTTGCCGTTGAGAACGGAGTGGAAGTTGCCAACGTAGTAGCCGGTTCGGGCGTCTTTGACTCTCTGGTCTGGGTGAAGGAAGTAGTTTCGGATCTGGCTGCCGAACCCGACTTTCGCCTTGGACTGGTAATGCTCGTAAGCCATTTCCTCGCGTTTGTCTTCCTCGATTTGCGCCATTTTCGCTCGCAGCATTTTCCAGGCGGTGGCGCGGTTTTTGTGCTGAGAACGTTCGTTCTGGCACTGGACGACGATGCCCGTCGGGATGTGAGTCAGACGAATAGCGGACGACGTCTTGTTGACGTGCTGACCGCCGGCGCCGGACGACCGGAACACGTCTTCCCGGACGTCTTCCTCTTTGATGTCGACTTTAACGGAATCGGCAATGTCCGGCATGACGTCTACAGACGCGAAGCTGGTTTGCCGTTTTCCTTCTGCGTTGTACGGACTGATTCGAACCAGCCGGTGCGTTCCGGTTTCTCCCTTGAGGTATCCGAAGGCGAACGGACCGCGAATGATAATCGACGCGCTGTTGATGCCCGCCTCCTCGTTGTCCTGCCGGTCGATGATTTCGACCTTGTAGGAGTTCATTTCCGCCCAGTTGATGTACATTCTTAAGAGCATTTCCGCCCAGTCGTTGGCGTCGGTGCCGCCGTCGCGCGCCTGAATGGACACGATAGCCGCGTTGTTGTCAACCGGGCCGGACAGGAGCGATTTCACGCTCAGCTCTTCGAGCGTCTTTTCCATCTTGTCGATTTCCGCGACGGCTTCGTCAATACAGGACTCGTCCTCTTCGGCGATTTCCATAATGGCGTCCATGTCGTCGCAAGCGGCAAGAGCCTCGTCAAACGGCTTGATAACGCCCTTTGTCGCCTTGAGTTCGTCCATAAGCTCCTGCGCCTTGTCCTGATCGTCCCAGAATCCAGGCTGTCCCATGAGGTTTTCGATTTCCTTGGCGCGAGCGGCACGACCCTCGCAGTCCAAAGACGCGCGCAGTTCCATCAGTTTAGCTCGAGCCTGTTTGGCGCGATCGTAAAATTTCTGTTCCATCGTTAGCGATTGCGGTTCAAACGCCTAAAAAGCGGTTAGAGGTTAAGAGTTGGGGGTCAACAGAGACAAACGTCCTATAAACCATGATCTATTATATCAAAAACGTCCGATTGTTCAAGGAGTTCGTAGTTTAGACAATTAGCAAGATTGAAGGGTGCGTTCAAAATGGGGGACATGGAAAGGGAATATGTCTTGAAACCTTTTCGAAACCTTCTGATTACTCTGTTCTTATCCCCACGTCTTTAGACGTGGGAAATAAAAACAATTCAAAAATCGTAGCCCCCAGATTTATCTGAGGAACTAAACAAAGACGCCACTCCCCAAACGTTTCCGTTCCCCTCCCGTCCCCGCGCCTATTGGCGCGGGGAAGGGAGGGGACTTCGTGCGTTATATTATGCCGTTTTGAATCCCACGCCTAAAGGCGTGGGCTACGTTTTAGTCTCTTATCTTACCTATTTTCGCAACCCAAAATTTATCGCACCCAGATTGACGGGTGCGTTCAAATTTGGGTTGCGAAAATAGGTAAAATTGAGTATACTTGGCAAGAATTTTTACTTTACTCAAGAAAGGAACCCCTTGCCATGACCAATAACTCTATTGACAATTTGA
>JAFSMW010000002.1 GCA_017447745.1 Thermoguttaceae bacterium | reverse complement strand
GTTTCACATTATTATTGATATTTTTGAGGAGGAAACCCTGAATCCTGAAAACGCTCAAGAGGCGATGGAAATTTTGAAACGGCACATTGAAAAGAATAGCAATAACCAGGATTTTCTCAACGCGGCAGAAAAATTGAAAAGCGCATTGGAAAAAGCGATTGAAGTTAATATGCCGTTGTTTTTGGATTTTTAAGGGAGGTTTATATAATATTGAAAGATTCATATTGTTATCAAAAATATCTGTTTGACGCAGACTATACAGATATCCATATTACCACGATTTTTCTGGAACGTGAAGACTGTAATCAGATACAAAACTACGATGCGCCATACAATATTTTTGATTGTAACAAACGCTATCGAAGAAAAATAAGCGTCAGCGTCTTGGACCGGGATGCTGACTCGATCGTCAATTTTAATAAAATCCTGAGATACATTGATAAAGTCGATGAGCTTTTTTTGATTAACGACAGAATAACTGTAGATAATCCCATTATACAAAGCTATTCAGAATGTACGCTAAAGGCATACGTTAAATTATTTATGAATAATGGAATTGAAAACGTTTATGTTGCAAGCGTAGCATAATAATATACATGCAAGTGTTTTATTCAACCAATCGGCGAAAATCCGTAATTTCCCGGGGCGCGAGACGTCCGGGCAAATCTCACGCGGAGACGCGGAGGCGCGGAGAGTGTACGCAAAGTTTTAAAGATTTTTTGTGTTCTTTGTGTTCTATGTGTTCTTTGTGTTTAAAATTTCTTCGGCGGACTTCGTCCGCGATCCAGAAAGGTTTTCGACTACGAAATACGTTTTCAGCAGGACAGAAAGGCGCCCAGGGACGGGCGCCATCCAGGGGACGTTATCCGCTAACGCAATACGGAATTTCCCCCTTCAAACAAAGCGTAACTTCGCTCGTTTCACTCGCTCCGTTACCGCCTTCCATTAACCAATCGGTGCAAATCTGTAATTTCCCGGGGGCTTACGCACCCCGGCTCGCCAAAATCCGTGTACGAGTTGACCTGCGCATAACCAACGAGAGCCGCTTGCGTAATTACGCATTCCGCATTACGAATTACGCATTTCTCACTCCTCGCTGACAATCTCTCCACCCGCTCGGGTGCATAGCGCCGAGACGACCGACAAGTCCGTTCGATCGCTGAGGAACTCGACGTGTCCGTCGGCAAACGCCGCATTGACGCCGCCGGGATGGTCAGAGCGCATCTCGTTCTCGGTGATTTTGGGGTCGTTGATCCCGCCGGACTGGTCGAAGACGTTCAGACCGTTAATCCATTGCCCGTCAGCCCAGCCGGAATCTTCGCTGACCATGATCGTACAGGACGTCCCGTCGGTAATTTCGCTGGCTTTAATCGGGCGGTCGTAGAGGAGCGTTCCCCGGGGCGGTTCGTTGGGCAGGGGCAGCGTTCTGCCGGGATAATCGATTCGTTCGCCGTACATCCCGCCGTAGTCTGACCCGCCATAGGTAACCTTTTTCGTAACAGCAACGTCTTTGAAAATCGACTTGTTCCCGACTTTGAACTCTTTCTTTTCTGTGCCGGCGTTGGCGGAACACGTTCTCATCGGCTCTGCCTGCGCTTCCGGACAGATAAACGTCGACAAGAGCGTTTTTCCCGCCGGCTCGTTTTCCGCGTCGTAGTAGACTTTATCGAAATTGATTAAATCGTAGACGCTCTGCTGCTCCATCATCGGCAGAATATACGCTGACCAGGCGAACCCGCGCCAGTCGCTTTGCGGAAGCTGAACGCCGTTGACGTACGTGCCCGGCATATTGACTCCGCCTTGAGGGAACTCCTTTCTGGCGGTATGGTACGACTGCAAGCCTGTTCCCATCTGCTTGAGATTGTTTTTGCACTGAAGATTTCTGGCGGACGCTCGCGCAGCTTGCACCGCCGGCAGGAGCAGCCCAATCAGGACAGCGATAATCGCGATAACGACCAGCAACTCGACAAGCGTAAACGCTCGCCAGTTTCGATATAAACGGTGATTCATATTGAAAAAACCAGATGTGTCAGGAAAGATAGCTCTTTCCCTCTCGAACCTATCGTTCGTCCCCGGCAAACGACAAATTCTCGAAGCGACCGGTCTTCTGACTTGAGTTTTTGACAGAAGATATCACAGAGGATATCCCTGTTAACCCATCGGCGTCTTCTCCCGGCGCGAACCGGAATGACGTAAATGCCAACGGTGAAAACGAGCCTACGTTTTCAAACTCTTACAGCGGCTGGGGACCGTTCCGGACTCTCAGCAAGCCGCGTTCAGAACGAACCGCGCCCGCTGCCGGATTCCCATGGAATCGCGCTTGCGACTCCTGCGTCAGCTTCAACGTCTGGAATTATAGCTCATGTTGAGAAAATGTCAATAATGCGCGCTGCTATTTCACCTTCGGCAGACCGTTAACCCATTCCAGCTCGACTCTGGACAGGTACCAGGATTTGCCGTTGTCGTCGTTGCCCTGGAAGAAGAGCCACGTCTTGCCGGTTTCCGGGTCGATAAAGACGCCGGGATGTCCGGACTCGCTGGAATTCCATTGTCCTTTTGGTCCGTTGGTAATAAACGGGACGTCCCAGACGCGCGTCCAGTTCACGCCGTCGTCCGACTGCGCCAGCCCGATATGCTGCGGATTGTTGTTGTACCCGCCGCCATAGAACAGGAACAGTTTCCCGTCCCGTTCGCAAACGGACGCCGCTTCAATACATCGCGTTTCCCACGGCAAAGTCGGCTCGAGAATACAGTGATCGCACTGCTTCCACTGATCCGGGGCGAGGTTGTTTCGATCCTCCGCGACCGCGACAACCTGTTTCTGAATTTTCCCTGCCGGGTCGCGCGTTGCGGCGTACAGATAGCATTTCCCCTTGAACTCGATAAAGTCCGCGTCAATCGCCCGACCGTTTGTCCAGTCGCCTTTGGGGGAGAAGATCGGCGTTGAAAAAACGTTCTGGAAATGCAAGCCGTCCTCAGACGTCGCGTAGTAAATCGCGTTTTGCGTCCCCTCTTTCCACGCCTGATAGAACAGATGGACTTTCCCGTCCCAGACTTTGGCGCACGGCGCGGCGATGTCCTTATGCCCGCTTCCATTCAGGGGCGTCATGTCCCCGACGTGCGTCCAGTTGGTCAAATCGTCGCTGGTTGCGATGCCGATGTAATAGTAACTCTTCTTTTCAAGGTCGCGAGGAACGAAGGAAAAATACATCCAGTACTTCCCCTTGAATCGGACAACCGTCGGGTCTTTGGCGAATCGTTTTCCCTGCATGTTGACAAGCCCAAACTTCATCGCCGGATTTTTCAGGCTGGGATAGTCCGGGGGCGTAATTGCGTCGCCCGGCTTATATTGAGCAAAACAGGACGCTGAAAATAAAATCGTCAGCGTCGTCAAAACGATTAAAACGATATTTCGCATGGGGGGGATTCCTTGATATAGTTGCGAGAGGGACAAAAACTACAGTCTATTGCCTAATCACCCTGATATCGGCGTCGGGCGAAAGGGTTTTGATAGTCGTTTCGGCGTTCGTCATGCTTGCGCTATCTTTGAATGCGCTGTTACAGAAAACAACGCGCAGCGGTTTCCGTTCGCCAATATGTTTCAAAACGGACTCTGGAATGTTCTTGTCAAAGCACGCGATGAGGTCGATTCTGTCGCCGGCAGACGCGTACGTGTAAATCGTGCATTTGCCAACCCGTTCGGATTGATACGACGTCGAAAGTGGAAGCCCCCATTCCAGAGCGCAGCTGAAAAGCAGGTCAAGAGGCGTCTGGGCGCTGTCGTCTGTCTTAAAGACGCGGAACCCTGTATCCAGAGCCGGCGCAGAAGAGCAGGGCGGGGGATCGCTTTGCGCCATTGACTCTTTGATCATCGCCCCGGCGCGACGAATTCGCTCTTTGCCGATTTCGCAGATGGTTCTGTATCCTGCCTTGTACGCCTTGCTGTTTTTGTTACATTCTTCAGGAATCTGAACCATAATAAATCGACGATTCCCGCCGTCCTGGGCGTTTAACTGCATAACAGCGTGCGCCGTCGTTGCGGACCCGGAAAAGAAGTCGAGAATAAGGGCGTCTGATGCAACCTGTCCAACTAAAAATTTAATCAGCGTGTCCGGTTTAGGATTGTTAAAAATCTTTTCTCCGTCAAAAAGAGCGTACAGTTTTTCTGTTGTCGCCTTGGTGGCAAACAATCCCAAAGACGTTATCAGCTGCTGCTTGTTGGCGTATTCAGACAGAAATTCTTTTCGGGCAGGATATTTAGAGGGGTCTGAAGGAAAGATGATTCGTCCCTCCTGAATCCATCGTTCCAGCTTGTCTTGCGTATACGGGGTTTCAAAACTGAACGTATTTCCTGTAACAGGATCGATAATAGTGCGAACCGGCAGCCCCTGTCCCAGACGCTGCAGATATTGACGCTTCCATACGCCTCTGGGGTCGTTATCCGGATTGGAAAAGCCGTTGTTTTCGTCGCGGTCAATCCCTTGAAACCGGAAGTTCGAGATTTCTTTTGCGTAAACCAGAATATACTCGTGATTTGTTACAACCATGTGAGCGGTTGCCATGCCCTGCGCCGCCTTTTTGGTGTTCCAGACAAACATGCAGACAAAGTTGGACGCCCCGAAAACCTCGTCGCAGATTTTTTTCAGGTTGTCCTGTTCGTTGTCGTCGATGGAAATGAAAATAGCGCCGTTGTTCGTGAGCAGATTTCTGGCAAGCAGAAGTCGAGCGTAGATCATGGAACACCAGTTGGAATGGAACCGTCCGCTGCTGAGAGCTTTGGGAATACGGCGATTGCGTTTGGCGTTTATTTCTCCGTTTTCCTCTTTCCATTCCTCTTCCGTCATGCGGAAGTCGTCATTGTAGATGAAGTCGTTGCCTGTGTTGTACGGCGGGTCGATATAAATCAAAGAGACTTTTTTGAGATAACTCCTCTGCAAAAGCTTTAAGACGTCTAAATTGTCGCCTTCGATGTACAGATTTTGCGTATTGTTCCAGTCGACGCTCTCTTCCGGACAGGGACGCAGCGTTTTGGAAATGGGCGCGAACGCTTCCACTGCAGCGGCTTTCTTTCCTGCCCAGGTAAACTCGTACGACTCGCTGCCTTCCAAAACGACGGGAGACAGAATTTGCCTCAACGCCTCGAAATTAATCGCCTTGACAAGTCTGCCGGACTCGTCTTGCGTTTCCGTAATGCAGCTGGGAAACAGCTCGGCGATTTTTTTGATATTCTCAGTGGTCAGATCTGGCGTTTTCCGGGTGAGTTTTTCCATATCAATGAATTCTCTGCAATAATAGGCGTCTGCAACAGTCTGTTTATGGATTTGTAAAACGGTTTGCCAGTCAACGCGGTTGACCGTTCTGACGATGTCTGGAACCGGTTGGCATTGAATTCTATAATCTTAACATGAATTATTTGAGATGTCAAGTCCCGGACGAATAATTCGGGTGCGATAAATCTTGGGTTGCGAAGATAGTTAAACTGAACATCTGAATCGTAGCCCACGCCTTTAGGCGTGGGGGTCAAAACGACATAAATAATTAAGGGAACTTCTAATAATTCAATTTCGAGTCAAGCTAGTTCTTTTTTCTGTCTGCTTTGAGTCGAAAAGCCCACTCGTATGTCTAATACTGGGGCTTTTCTCCTCTGTGCAGACGAAAAAAACTCCGTCGCTTGACAGCGAAAGCAATTATTAGAAATCCCCTTAATAATATAACGCACGAATTTCCCTCCCTTCCTCGCTCCGGATGGAGCGGGGAAGGGAGGGAAAGCGTTTTGGGGGAGGTGCGCTTTTTTAATCCCCCAGATAAATCTGGGGGCTACGATTTTTGAATTATTTTTATTTCCCACGTCTAAAGACGTGGGGATAGAACCATATAAATCAGGACGCTAAAAAAGGTTTTAAGACTCTTTCCTGATTTCGTGCCCCCCTAATTTTGAGCGCACCCAGCAAAAAATCGACATTGGCGCCCCCTACTTTAAAAACTGGAATATAGTCGTATAATACGGGTATAATTCAGAAAGGGAATTGCAAACATGCTCATAATCGACGGTTACAATTTGATTCACGCGATCGGCTTGCTGCCAGCGGCAGGACGGGGTGCGAGCCGCACGGGCGGAAAGGAAAATGTTATGTTTCCGAAAAAGCCGATTTCGGCGTTATCCGCTTCCAATCAGGAACCGACCTTGTCGGGCGTTCGATACGAACCCGGCGTTTTAGAACGCGCTCGGGAACAGTTGTTGACGTTGGTTATCAAAGACCTTCCGGAGTCGTGGCGGAAGGAAACAACAGTTGTCTTTGACGCCCTCGAGCCGCCGGAGTTTCTGCCGGACTCGTACCAGCGCAACGGCGTTCACATCGTCTTTGCCCGCGATTATCAGGACGCCGACGAGATGATAATCGAGATGGTTCAAAACGCTCAGCGGGGAGCGACTGTCGTCGTTATTTCCAGCGATCACCGCATTCAAGCCGCCGCCAGACGCCGACATTTTATCTATCGCGATTCCGATCAGTGGTATTTCGGCGACATGCAGCTGCCGGAACGAAGCCCCTGCGGCGATTCTGATAAAGTCTCTAATAATACTCCGGAAAAACCCAATCCTGACGCGCCGCTGTCCAAGGAAGAAACCGATTACTGGCTGCGATATTTTGGAAAATAATGGCGCGTTTAGTTATCCCCCCTTGTTTTTTTCAGAGTCTGTAATTATAATAGATTGTATAAACAATAGTTGCGAAAACGAGTCTGCTCATCAGACGCGTCGCGATTTATATTTAATTCTCCATTTTAACAAAAGGAGCTTGACATGCGTACATTGACTTGTTTATTATCGTTAGCCGCTCTGGTTGTGAGCGGAACCTGTTTTGCAGACGAAGGCTGCAAGGAAGAGAAATTCCCGATTGCTGCGTTCGTCAGCGTCGACGCCGGGCTGGGCGTTCAGATTGACTTCGCCAAGGAAATTGGTCTGAAGTACATTCAGATGCATACGCCGTCCAAGGAAGCGCGTACGCCTGAAAAGGCGGCTGCTTTCAAAGCCCGTCTGAAGGAACTCGGCTTGACCCCGTTGGTTGTCTTCTGCGGTTTTGACGGCGAATCCTATGCGGACATCCCGACGACCAAAAAGACCATCGGCTTGGTTCCCCCGGAGACGCGCGCCGCTCGATTTGAGGAAGTCAAAGAAATCGCCAACTTTGCCAAGGCGATTGGCTGCGACGTCGTCGGCATTCACATTGGATTCATTCCGCTGAAATCGGAAGACCCCAAGGCGCACGACGACCTCGTCAAAGTCGCTCAGGAACTGTGCGATTACCTCGCCGCTCAGGGACAGCGTCTT
>JAFSMW010000061.1 GCA_017447745.1 Thermoguttaceae bacterium | reverse complement strand
TCCGATTCAAAAATGACGGCTGGTCCGGTGTGAACGAGCATCTGGGGCAGAACGCCCGCCGACTTGACGACCGCGCCGTTGGGAGCGAGGTTGCCGTGGAGAATCGCCAGCCCGCCAACTTGAGAGTAGGCGTTTTCGACTTCCCGAATGCAGTCATACGGGTCGAACCCGAGCGTCAAATCGCGAACGGTTGCAGCTTCGCGTTCTACGGACATGCCCTTGCTGTTGCGGCGCCCGGTTCCCTGAACGGCGTACAATTCCAACGCTTCCTGAGAAACCGTGTCGGCGCGGAGGTCAAACTGAGCGATGTTTTCGCCCAGCGTCTTGCCGGTAACGGTCATGGCATCCAAATGGAGCAAGCCGGGTTTTCCGCGGGCGATCGACCCGAGAATGGTGTGAATGCCGCCGGAGTTGTGGACGTCTTCCATGTGATAATGGCACGACGGGGAGACCTTGCAGACGTTGGGCGTCTGGTTGGACAGGTCGTTGATTCGTTTGATGTCGTACGGGATTCCCGCCTCGTTGGCGATTGCCATTGTGTGGAGAACCGTGTTGGTCGATCCGCCCATTGCCATGTCGAGAACAATCGCGTTGTCGATGGAATTGATGTTGATAATATCGCAGGGCAGGAATCCGGTCTTGCCGTCTTCGAGGTCTTTGACCATCTGAATTACGCGTTGAGCCGCCTTCTTAAACAGTCGCTTGCGTTCTGCTGACGTCGCCAGCAGCGAGCCGTTGGTCGGCAGAGCCATGCCCAGCGCCTCGCACAGACAGTTCATGCTGTTGGCGGTAAACATGCCGGAACAGGACCCGCACGTTGGACAGGCGGCTTTTTCGATTTCCGTTAGCTGTTCTGCGGTGATGTCGCCTTTCTGTTTGGCGGCGGCGGCGACGAAAATGTCGATCAAGTCCAAACCGCGTTCGCCCTTGGCGTTGTCGCCCTTTTGCGGTTCGCCGGGCATGACTTTTCTGCCTGCTTCCATGGGACCGCCGGAGGCGAATACGGTGGGAATATTGCAGCGAATCGCGCCCATGAGCATGCCGGGAACGATTTTGTCGCAATTGGGAACGCAGATCATGCCGTCAAAGCAGTGCGCCGTTACCATCGTTTCGACGCAGTCTGCAATCAGCTCGCGGCTTGCCAGCGAGAACTTCATGCCGGGATGTCCCATGGCAATCCCGTCGTCAACGGCAATCGTATTGAACACAAACGGAACGCCGCCCGCCTCGCGAACGCATTGCTTGAGGTATTCTGCCACGTCGTTGAGATGGACGTGCCCGGGAACGATGTCTGTATAAGAACAGCAAATAGCGATAAACGGTTTATTGAAATCGTTCTCTCCGACTCCGCAAGCGCGAAGCAAACCGCGATGAGCGGCGCGAGAATCTCCCTGTTTTACGATGTCTGAACGCATGGTTGGCTCCTTGGATGTTATTAGTGGTAAGTAGTTAGTAGTAAGTGGTAAGTGGTTGAGCGCTTTGCGTACTAACTACTGAGCGCTTACAACTTACAACTATATTATTATTGTACCCCATTAATCGGAGAATATAAGGGGGGGCGGGGAGAAGTTAGGAGTTAGGAATGAGGAGTGAGGAGTTGATGAGCGCTTTCCTGCAATTCATAAAAAAAGCTGGCGGACAATTGCTTGTCCGTCAGCTCGCAAGGAAAGGAGTATAAGGGAGGCAGGGTCTCGCTTTTAGAAGTTCCAGTCGAAACCGCCCGTGAGGGTGTGGAATCCGAATCCGCCTCCTGCCTGACATTCGTACTTGATGTCGATCTTGGCAGCCGGGTTGAAGACGATGTCCAAACCGACGGAGACTTTTACGCGGTCGCGCGGCACATGATAGCCGGATGTAACAAAAGTTCCCGCTTCCACCGCGTTAGCAAACGAGGCAACGGAGACAATATCCGTGTTGGAGTAATTGTGAACCCATCCGACTTCCACCTGCGGAATGAAATAGTAGCCTTTGAGCGGACCGGCGCAGGATCCCATGTAACGAAGCCCGATGGTTTGCAGCAAGGCGTGCTGATTGTTCTTGTAAATGTCCAGCGCAGCTTCGGATCCGTATTCCTTCAAGGCGTCGTTTTGAATGTTGACGTATTGTAAATCGTAGTACGGTTCGAGCGTGTTTCTCAGGAAGCGGAACGTGTGTCCCAGTTCGATGGCGGCAATAAACGTGTTGGATTTAATCTTGCCGAATGTCGGATCAACGCCGAAATCGGTTCGACGGGTTGTGTCGGTTGTGCCGCCCTGGTATCCGAACATGTAATCGAAGTGATTGCAGCTGTCAAAATAGCTTCCGTAGAGGTCAAGGAGGAACGTTCCGCCTTTGGCGACAGACCCGCCAGCGTCGCGGAATTTTGTGGTGTTCCAGACGCCGCCAGCGCTTATACCAAAGAGCATGCCCGGTCCGTAAAGACGGTCAACGCCGATGGTGAATCCGGAGTAATCCGTATCGTATCGAGCCAAGTCTCCCTTAGCTTCCTGACGTTCCCAGGCTCCGATTCCTCTAAACCACCATTGATTGCCCAGAACTCCGCAGGAGCCAGGTCTCCACCCGCAAGGTGCGCCGTAGCCATATCCGTAGTCGTATTCCGGATAGCCGTAGCTTTGACCCAGATAGGATGTTTCCGGAGATGCTGCGTCAGCGTATCCGGGATATCCCATTGGGACAAAAGCGTCATAGCCGTTAACCGCCATGCGAACCATTTTCATTCGCTGGAGCGTTCGGGAGATGTATTCCTGAGAAATCCACATCTGATTTGCCGTTGTTGCGGAAACCGTATACGGATTTAGCTGATTTAACGCAGCGTCTCTGTCTGAAGTTGCATTGACTTTGTCGTATAAAGACGTCATAGCGGAGTTGCCTTCGTTGACGCCGTTGACGATAACCTGTTCAATCGGGTTGTCGGTGGTTGAACGGGCTTTAAGGCTGATGTTTAACAGCCCGTCATTGTACGTCAAAGAGTCGACGTCGAACGCCGCTGTGTTGTCCAAAAGAATCTTGAAGTAATTCTCGTTGGTTCCGCTGTCGTAAACGATGTATTCCGTTCCGCCGACAAGGGTTGACGCTTTTTTGGCGACGTTGTTGAGTTCAGAACCGTTTCCGTTTCCGTAACCGTAAATGCCGTCTTCCGCTTCGAGGGTAATCTTGAGCGAATCGCCAGAACGGTATCCGGACAAAGTTACGGTTGTCATGTCAGCGGTGTCGCTGGTAATGGCAGAGTTGGCGTCTGTATTGAAAATGAGCTTTCCACCTACGCTCAAACCAGGAACGCCGGTTGAGCTGGTTCCTTCAATCATATCCATAACGATGCCGTTGCCAGAGGTGAACGTGGCGTCGCCGGTAATGTTGAAGGTTCCGTCTTTGATGTAGGTTTTGCCTGTTCCGGTTTGCGTCAGATTGCCGTCTAACGTTCCGCCGTTGTATCCGTACAGAGCGTTACTGGTTGTCAGCTCGGCTTGCAATACTGTGTTGCGGTTGATGGCAATGGCTCCGGGATTGCTTACCTCGTTGAACTTGACCGTATACGGATTGGTTGACGTGGATTCGTCTCCTGCCTGAAGCGACAGGGTTTTACTGTTGAGGTTGATACTGTCAATCGTCAGCGTCCCGTCTCCAGCGATGTTGGTCGCGGCGCCGAGTTTGACTTCTCCGGACCCCGACGTCGAAACGTTGGCGATTCCCGTACTTTCAATTCCGTTATTGACGGTCAGAGTGTTGTCGTCCAGGTTGACCGTACTGGCGTTGGTCGAGTTGGATCCGCCCGACAAATTCAGCGTATTGACAGTTTCGTCCGTTCCGAGAGTCCAAGAGCTTTTCTTGTTGACCTGAACGTTGACTTGGGAACCGTCAGTTGTGGACAGTTGAGCGGTAGATCCGGTCGTGAACGCGCCGTAGCTGGTTCCGTCTTCGCTGCCGAAGGCGAGCGTTCCGCCGTTGTTCTTGTCGGACTTGTAAGTAATGCCTGTTCCGAATGAGTCTGGATTGGTAAGCGTGAGCGTCTTCCCATCGTTGATGACAACGGTTCCGGTATTGCCGGAGGTCGTCTGAACGCTTGCAAGTTCGCTGTCCACGGCTACGGTCATTGTTGTACCGTGGAGAACGAGGTCAACGTCATCCAGAGTCGCGGAGTTGTCGAGCGTAAAGTCTGAATTGAACTGTAACAGACCGTTTGTTACCTGGCCCAATGACGAGCCATTTTCTGTAATGATGAGCCTTTTGTTATTGAGGTTGATAAGTCCGTTATTGGCAACGGACTGTACGGTTGCCGTCGACGCCGACCCGATTTTGAGGGTTCCGTTTTCTCCAATGATAATGGCGTTATTGGAGTTGATAGCGTCAACGGCGTTGATTGTCAGGATGCCCTGATTGATGTTGACCGTTCCGCTAAATCCGGAATTGGCGACGTTGAGCGCCGTTTCGGCGTTTTTCGAGCCTCGATTAATATTGATAGTCTGTCCGCCGGAAATGCTGGCGTTGACGTTGATTGTCCCCAAGTCGGTTGATTCGCTGGAAGAACCGAACGTCAGCTCCTTTCCGTCCGTAATGGTAATGCTTGATCCGTTTAACGTTGTCGTTTTTCCAGACCCGTTGGTCGTAAAAATGGACGCGTCGTTATTGACGACAAACGCGGCGGAAATGGGAAGCTCGGAAAGAACGGACGTGCCGTTCAGGTCAATTTTGACCGGACCGGAAGGCGACGAGCCGCCGACAAACGTGTACGTTACAGACCCCGGATTGGAACTAAGCGTCAAACCGTCTGACGGAATGTCGTCTCCGAAAGCAAACGCTGGAATCAACGCTAATGGCGCTATTGCTGCAATTGACGCCAGCAGTCGCCACAGTTGGCGGAGTGGAAATAAAGTCATAATTTTACCTCTGTATGATTTGGATATGATAGGATTTAACCTAAAGCTGCGAACAGCGAAAACAGCGTTAAACGCCCTGATTTCAGGCGTTTTGAGCGCATTTTTTCTTTCGCGTTGTTACGCGGCTTCTTGTTTCTCAGGGGGATAGTAGTAAATTCGAACAAAAAAATCAAGAGCAGTTTTGGGGAATTAGTAATTAGTGATTAGTAATTAGTAATTGACGCTTCGCGATCCTCGCAGCTATTTTTTGCTTCCGGTCTTCTCTTGCCTAATCTCTCTTGATTTATAAATAGAAAATCGCTAATATCCTAAACGGTACACTATAAAATGACCTATTATGCGTAATTACGCGTTACGTCAATTTTTAATCGTCAATTACTAATTCATGTTCAATTTCCCGACAATTCGAATTGCTTTAATCGCAGCGATAACGACTGTTATTGCTGCGTCGGGTTGTCATGTAGTTCATCGAATGAACATGAGTTCTTTGGAGACGGCGCAGAAGTACTTTTCTCAGGCAGACTCCGCCATGAAAGACGGGAATCGGGACGAGGCGGAATCGTTGGCGCGTCAGGCGCTGCAAAAGAATCCGGGATCGGACGAGTCCCGAATCCTCTACGCGAGAACTCTTTGGGATAAAGGAGATCGGCAGGGGGCGATAAATGCGTTGTATCCAGCCTCGCTTCGAGCTGACGCCTCTGCCGAAATCCTGCTGGAAATAAGCCAAATGTTTCTGGCGATGTCGGACTTGAAAAACGCTCGGTATTCGATTGGGAAATGCGTTATGAAATACCCGACCAATCCGGATATATGGCGTCTTCGCGCCCGGTATTTTGAAATGAAGGGGGATCCGGAACAGGCGTGGGCGGACTTGCACCATTCTCTTTCTCTGGACAGCTCTCAGCACGCCGTCCGATTGGAACTGGCGCGATCGTATTTGAAGAACAATCAGCCGCAGCGGGCGCTGGAATCGACGCATTACGTCCTTTCCAACGCCCCGACGGGGGAAGAGCCGCTCGACGCGTTCGTCATTGAGGGTGAAGCGTTCTACGCTCTGGAACGATACGCTCAGGCGGAAGACAGTTTCCAAATCGTTGTCAATCGCGCCCCGACCAACGCAGACGCCTATTTCTATTTGGCGAGCGTTCAACAGAAATTGGGCAAGTATTCAGAAGCTCTTGCCACCGCCGACGTCGGTCTGAGATTCCAACCGAATCATCCCGGCTGCCGAGACGTGGTCAATACGATCAGAACAGCGCAACAAAATCAGACGATTCGATAAATTAGCAATTGTCAATAAGCAATTACGCAAGCGTCTGGCGAGCTGCGGTGGGAAACCCGTAGATATATGACCTATTATTAACGTATCAAAAGACATTTTTAAGCTAATCCCGGGAACAGACGTTCCCGGCTTGTCTTAAATTCTCTATTTTTACTCTCAACACCCTAATTTTTCTCCCCCCCTGTTGACATCTAACAAATTCTTCGTATTATCGTATATATAAATATGAGAGTTGCAAATGAGAGTTTTCAGATTTCTTTCAGCTGGTAATTGCAACTATTATATTGTATCCCTTTGTTCTGTTATGCAGGAAGTATTATCATGAACCGTTATTTTATTGCCGCCATGATGGCGCTGTTGACCATGCCTATGTTTGCTCAAGACGTTCTTGAACCGGAATTACCGATTATTGAACCTCCAACGATTTTCGTTCCGCCGTCTCGTCTGAAAGACCTCAAACCGATTGAACTGACTGGCTATGAGACGTCTGTTCGCGTTACGGGATTTGTCTGTCAGACAGAAATTACAATGACATTTTACAATCCCAACCACATTCAGCTGGCTGGCGATTTGGTATTTCCTCTGCCGGAAGGCGTAACGGTTTCCGGATACGCTCTGGATATTGAGGGGGCGATGGTTGACGCCGTCGCAGTAACAAAAGAAAAGGCTCGTGTAACGCTTGAAAAGGAAATGCGTCGCGGCGCCGACCCTGGCATTGTGGAACGTCAGCGCGGCAACCAGTTCAAAACGCGCATTTTCCCGCTCCCGGTTCAGGGAACCAGAACAGTTAAAATCAAGTACGTAACGACAGCGACGTTTGACGTCGAGTGCGTAGCCGCACGGGCGAGTGGACGAGGTTATGCCTCCGAAAAAGCCGGGGTCGAAGATTCCCACTCTCACTTGAGAACCAACTCTGTCGGGAAGGGCGTTGCGATTTATCGACAGCCGGTTCGTCTGGCTAAACCGGTGAAGAATTTCTCCATGACGGTAGACGTGATTCGTCCGGTTGAAAAGCCAACGCTCGTCGCCGGCGATTTGGGAGAACTCAATTTCGGAACGTGGTCTGACGGCTTGCGGGCGGAAGTCAAAAAGGAAAACTTCCAGACCGATAAAGATATCGTATTGGAAATCCCGCTTGTGGACGCTCAAACGGTTCGTGTTGAGAAGTCGGAAGACGGTTTTGCGTACTTCGCTATTGCGACAAGTTTAAAACCCGAGGCTCAGGAAACCAAAGAGAACGCGGTTCCTCAAAACGTTGCGGTTTATTGGGATTGTTCCGGTTCTCGTTCTGTAACGGGCAGAGCAGGGGAGCAGACCAAAGAACTGGCGTTTCTGACGTCTTGGCTCAAAGCCAATCATATTGAATCCGTTCGTCTGATTCCGGTTCGCAACACAATTGAAGCGGACGAAATTCAGACAGTTAAAACCGACGAGCTTGTTGCTAAAATTTCCGCTTTGCCGGGCGACGGCGCCACGAATCTGTCGGTGATAGAGTCGGTTGCCAAAGAAGACGAACTGGCGTTGCTCTTTACAGACGGCTTTGCAAACTGGGGCGATCAGACGAATCTGAAAGTTCCCGGACGTCTGTTTGCGTTCTCCTCTGGCATCTCTGTAGACGCGACGTATCTTAAGCGCGTTACAGCCGCTAACGGCGGGAAGTATATCAATCTGGAAACGCTTACGACGGATAACGCGGTCAAGGCGTTTGACCTGGCTTTGACAAAATCGGACTCGACCGTCCAGGTTGAAGCGTCTGACGCGCAGGCGTATCCGTCTCAGCTGGATAAAAACTCTCCGGCGGCGGTTCAGTTTATTTGCGGTCGAACCGATAAAGCGTCAGCCGTTGTCGAATTGAAGTCAACGGATCTTCGCTTTGAAATCAAGGTTGACGACACAACCGTCAAAGGAGAAACGCTTCGAACGATGTACGCTCAAACGCTTTTGGCTGAGCTGGAGCTTTCACCCAAAGAGAATCAGACTGCAATCGAGGACTTGGGCAAGACGTTTGGCTTGACGACGTCCGAGACGTCGCTGATTGTTTTGGAATCGCTGGAACAGTATCTGGAACACGGCATCGAGCCGCCCAAATCCCAGCCGAAACTTCGTGAAGCGTATTTGGCGGAAATGCAGTATCAAAACCAGCAGAAGGAAAAGTCTCTCAAAGAGAAAAAAGAAGAACGCTATTCGTATTTAAGCAGAATCTGGAAAGAACGAACGGAATGGTACAACAAGAAGTTCGAGCCGTCCGCCTGGTCTAAGCTTAAAAAGTTCGCCCAGCGGTCTTTTGGTGGTAACGCTCCTGCTGACGGACGGGCGCTGGAAGAAGCAGACGCCGTTCCAGAAGTCATGGAAGAACGGGTAGTTCCGCAGATGAACGCCGCGCCTGCGCCTGCGTATACTCCTCCGCTGGCTGATGACGAAGACGGCGCGGTTGTCGAAGAAGCTGAGGTGGAAGAAGCAGACGAAGCGTTCGGCGATGCCGAAGAAGAAGCCGCTGACAACGCTGTTGTTGGCGCAGGCGGAGGAGCTTTTTCTGGCGCTGCTCAACAGGCTGAGAAAAATCGCAAGTCCGTTTCAATGGAAATCAAACAGTGGCAGCCGGATTCCCCGTATTTGAAGATTATGTCTGCGTCGGACGATCCGTATTCCGCCTATCTGGCGATTCGGGGCGAGTACGACCGCTCGCCGTCGTTCTATCTGGAATGCGCCGAGTTCTTCAAGGCGAAGGGCGACCTGGTCAAGGCGACTCGCGTTCTGTCCAATTTGGCAGAAATGGATCTGGAAGCGCCGCAAGTTTTGCGCGTTCTGGGGTATCGTTTGCTGCAGTATGATAATCCGGTTGAATCCGTTCCGGTGTTTGAAGTCGTTTTGAAAATGCGTCCGGAAGAGCCGCAGTCGTATCGCGATTTGGCTATCGCCCTGACGCGCCGCGCGGAAGTCAGCGCCGACACAGCCAAAGACGACTACAGCCGCGCTTTGGAACTGTATCAGACGCTCATTTGGGGTCGAGATTACGAGAACTGGGATGGACGATTCGGCGACGTCGAACTGTTTGCTCTGGAAGAATCCAATGCGATGTTGGAAGCGGCAAAGAAGGCTGGCGTTACTGAAATTCCGTTGACTGAAGAGTTTATTCGTCCAGTTGACGTCGACATCAGAATTGTAATGACGTGGTCTGCCGACAATACCGATATTGACCTTCATGTCATCGAACCGTCGGGCGAAAAGGTGTTCTACGGACACAAACTGTCTGTCGCAGGCGGAATGATCAGTCGAGACTTTACCGGCGGATACGGTCCGGAAGAGTATATGATTCACAAAGCCCCGAAAGGAACGTACAAGATTCAAGCTCACTATTACGCTTCTCATGCGGTTGAACTGCTGGGCGCTGTAACGGTTCAGGCAGACGTCTATACGAACTTTGGACGTCCAAATCAAAAACGTCAGTCGCTTACCTTCCCGCTTAAAGATGATGGCAAAGACGTGTACGATATTGGGGAAATCACATTTGAAAAATAGGAGAAAAAAATAGTGGTAAGTGGTTAGTTTTTAGTGGTTAGCGCTTAGGACGCAAGCGTTCATCTTACTAACCACTTACAACTAACCACTTACCACTCATTAAAAACATTCACCATGAGAAAGACCTTTTTATTTGTTGTTGCAGCCGCTGTTTTAGGAGCAGGCGCGTGTTTTGCTCAGGACGCTCAAACCGACGAATCGAATCCGCCGGCGTCTGAAGAAGAATTCTCGCTGGATAAATTGATGGAGGATCTGGATAAGCCAGAATCCGAAAAAGAAAAGACCGGATCCGATTTGCTGGACGAGGCGATGGCTTTGAAGCTGTCGGCGACCACTCTCAATGACATTGAGCGCATTCTGGAACTGTCGCAAAAGGCTATTGACAAAGGATTGTCTGCTGAAGAGGAAAAAATGGCGCACGGCTTGATGCGTATGACGCTTTTACAGCGCGCGGCTGTAACGGCGGAAATTCTTCGCGACGGTCGAGCGGATTCTGAAAGGGAAATTGCCTTCGTTGCCAGAATCGGTTTGGGAGATCTGAAACGTATTAAAGACGCTCTTGATTCAAAAGAGACCGAAAAAAAGTTTGAAGGCGCCGATGTGTACTGGTATATCAAGGCGACTTTGCTTGCTTATTCCGGTCAGAACGGCAAAGACGTTTTGGAGGCTGTCAAGACTGCTAAAAAGCTCAATTCGGAGAATAAAAAACGTTTGGCTCAGCTACTGTACATGGAAGCGACCGTTCAGTCCTTTGACAAGGAAAAACATCTGAAATTGATAAAGCAGGCGTTCGAGAAGGATTCGGAGTCTGAACCGATTGAACGAGCGTATATTATCGCTCTGGCTCGAAACGACAAACTGGATGAAGCCGCCAAACTGCTTATTCCATTGATGGAAAACGAAGAACAAAGCGATCCGATTTATATGATTATTCTTTCTGATTATTATCAGAATAACAGTCAGCCTGAAAAGGCGCTGGAATGGCTCAATAAAATTCCAGCTCCCGCATCAGATTCCGTTCCGATTCTCAAGTCTAAATTCTCTTGCGTTGTTAAAATGGAAGACAAACAACAGATTCTGGACTTGTCTTTGAAAATTCTCAACAAAGAACCGGATAATATTGATATGCGCCTTTTAAGAGCCAAATTGATGATGGAAGGCAAAAAGTACGACGACGCTCTTCAGGAAATCGATCTGGCGTTGTTTTTTGACGAAAAATCGTCTTTCCTGAACATGATGAAAACGCTGATTTTATGTTACAAAGACAAGGCGAACTTCGACGACGCCCGAAAAGCGATTGAGAAGCTTCTGGACGATAAAGGCGCCGACGTCCGAGCGCTTATTGTAGCGCGCGACTCGGCTCGATTAATGAAAGACCCGGATTTGGCGCTTAAGATTTCTCAAGCCGTTCTTCAGCAGGACGAGAAAAACGAATATGCGCTGACGGGATTGCCTTCAATTTATATTGCTCTCAAACAGTATGATAAAGCTGTTGAGACTTTTGAAAAGAATATCGAATTGAATCCTGAAAGTCCAACTGCTTTGAACAATTACAGCTGGTTCCTGTCAACGATTCCTCAAGACGCTTATCGCGACGGAAAGAAAGCGCTGGAATTGGCTCTCAAAGCGGCTCAAGCGACGGATTACAAAGAATCGTTCATTCTTTCCACCCTGGCGGCGGCGTATGCAGAAAATGGCGATTTTGAAAACGCTCTCAAATTTGTCCAGAAAGCCCTGGAATTGGTTAAAGATGAAAAGCAGAAAGAGGAGCTTAAAAATGAACTCGAATCCTACAAACAGAATAAGCCAATGCGGGATAGTTCAGACCCCTGGAACAAGTAAAACTATTAAATTCGGCTCGCGTCTGTTTATTCCTTTGACAGCGGCGCTCGTTTTGTTGGCGATTGTTTTTCAGTCGTCGACCGCTTCCGCTCAAGGACCGTTGAAGGACTGGAAAACCATGGCAAATACGCTGGTTCAAAAGTACGTCAAGGGCGCGGGCGTAGAGAACGAACAGGTTCTCGACGCGATTCGTAACACGCCCCGGCATGAGTTTGTGCCAAACGATCAGAAAAGTCGGGCGTATTACGACATGTCGCTTCCGATCGGGAACGATCAGACGATTTCGTCCCCGTTTATTGTCGCCTATATGACTGAATGTCTGAATCCGAAAACGTCCGACAAGGTTTTGGAAATCGGGACGGGCAGCGGCTATCAGGCGGCGGTTTTGTCGCCCATCGTTCGGGAAGTGTATACGATCGAGATCGTCCCGGCGTTGGGCAAGCGCGCCGCTCAGACGCTCAAAAAGCTTAAATACAATAACGTTCACGTCAAAATCGGAGACGGCTATCAGGGCTGGGAAGAACACGCCCCGTTTGATAAAATCATCGTTACCTGCTCTCCGGAAAAGGTTCCTCCAAGGCTGGTTGAACAACTGGCGGAAGGCGGACGAATTATTATCCCTTTGGGAGAGCGGTATAATCAAACGTTCTATCTTCTCAAAAAGGTCAATGGGGAAATGCAGTTTGAAGCCCTGCGCCCAACGCTGTTTGTGCCCATGACCGGCGCTGCGGAAAAGAAGCGTCAGATTCAGCCCGACGGACTTCATCCGACTTTGGTAAACGGCGATTTTGAAAAAGCCGTTCCAGAGGGGGACATTCCAGACGTCTGGTATTATCAGCGTCAATGCACCTGGATGTCGGGAGTTGAAGCTCCAAAAGGAAATCATTATTTGAAAATGAGCAATTCCATTCCCAATCTCAATGCGTGCATCATGCAGGGGTTTGCCGTGGACGGGAAAAGAGTTCGACGTCTGAAATTTACGTATTCCGTAAAAGGGGAAGAGCTTTACATGAATCCCGAAACAGGAGATCTGCCGCGCGTTCAGATTATTTTTTACGACGAACGAGTCAACGACATTGCTCGTGTAGAAGGACGATTTTGGAAAGGCTCGTTTGACTGGCGGTCGGAACGGGTTTACTTTGACGTTCCGCCCAAAGCGACGTCGGCAATTATCCAGTTTGGTTTGTACGGCTCCGTTGGGACGTTATACCTCGACAACGTTGAGCTGGACTACAGATAGAGTGTATAAAAATATGTTTTATTCCATCGACGGCGTGGACGGCGCCGGTAAAAGCGTTCAGATTAAACTCCTGTGTGAGTTTTTATCCAATCGGGGCGAAAAGGTTGTCCTTTGCCGCGACCCGGGATCGACGTTTTTATCGGAAGAGCTTCGCAAGATAATTTTGCATCGGGACGACTTACCGACTGGACGTTTGGCGCAGATGTTTCTCTTTATGGCGGCGCGCGCCCAGCTGGTTGAAGAAGTAATCGCTCCAGCGCTGAAGGCAGGGCAGACGGTCGTCTGCGATCGCTTTCTGCTTTCCAGCGTCGTCTATCAGGGATATGCCGGCGGACTTGACCCTCAAATGATTTACAACGTCGGGCTTGCTGCAACCAGAGGGCTGGTTCCGGACAAAACGTTTGTTTTAGACGTTCCGCAGGAGGTCGCCGCCTCGAGAATGACCAACCGGGAACTGGACAGCATCGAACGCGAAGACGCCGAATTCAAACAGAGATTGCGCGACGGTTTCAAAGCAGAATCGAAAAAACACCCCAAATCCGTTATTATTATTGACGGCTTGCAGTCGATTGAAGACGTTCACGCCGAGATCGTTCGGAATTTATAACGACTTTAGGAATGCGTTTTTTTCCGACTTTTGCCAATAAGGCGTCTTGGAGTGCAAGCGATCGTTTTATGAATGTCGGAAACCTTTTGACTTGTCAATATTCTGGAACGTTCGGTATTTAGTATAAATCGTAGATTGCCAGTAAAAATAATCCATCATAAATAAAAACATTGGAAATAGTTTGTCCATCTTACCTCAAAGGAAAAGAAAATGCCTTATAATTTCGACTACTTTATCAGTTACGCTCATAATGACAATAAGACAAATGACGGCTCTCCCGGGTTTGTTGACGTATTTTATCAGAAACTGATCAATTCGTCGGAACATCAGAAGATGTTTGGCGGGAAAGTCAAAGTCTTTTTCGACAAGGAAGAAATCAGATCCATGTCTGACTGGGATAACCGGATTCGTTCCGCTCTTGCAAGTTCCCGGTTTTTGATTGCGCTCATGTCGCCTAATTAGTTTCCATTTCCTAAAACGGTTCTTTTCAGATATTTTTTGAGAAAAGTATGACATTATAAACGTGAATAGTATTGTTTTTTCGCTGTAAAACGATTTTTGCTTGAGAATTGAGCTAAAAGCAGGGGGAAAAGAG